>CAKRKL010000006.1 GCA_934358405.1 uncultured Blautia sp. | reverse complement strand
GGCAGCTTCTATCTGAAGGTTCCTGGCAGCCACAATGTTTCCAATGCTCTGGCAGCAATCGCACTGGCACAGCTTCTTCAGATTCCGAATGAGGTTACAGTGAAGGGACTTGGCAGCTTTACCGGCACAGACCGCCGTTTCCAGTACAAGGGCGAAGTAGCAGGCATTACCATTGTGGATGATTATGCACATCACCCAACAGAAATCCAGGCTACATTGAATGCCGCTCACAATTATCCACATAAGAAGCTGTGGTGTGTATTCCAGCCTCATACCTATACACGTACCAAAGCTCTTCTTCCGGAGTTTGCGAAGGCTCTTACTCTTGCTGACCATGTAATTCTGGCTGATATTTATGCAGCAAGGGAAACAGATACTCTTGGAATTTCCTCCGGGGATCTTCAGAAGAAGATTCAGGAGCTGGGTACTCCATGCGAGTATTTCCCTACCTTTGACGAGATTGAAACTTATCTTCTGAATAACTGCGCACCTGGAGATCTGCTGATCACAATGGGCGCCGGAGATGTTGTGAGAATCGGGGAACAGCTGCTTGGCAAGTAACAGGCACACCTTTTCCTCTGTTCACGCCAATAAATCATAAAAATTTTATCCACATCAAAAGAAGCTTGTATTTGCAAGCTTCTTTTTAGTTATCCACATTATCCACATGCTTATACACATTTTCACATCCTGGTGCCTGTGGATTTTTTTGTGCATAATCCACTTAACATAATATTACGACACCCTTCTACATAAACTGCTATTTTTCTTTATTTTTCAAGGCATTCCCGGTTTCCCATAATCATTATATGCAACTTAATTTCCACATTATCCACATTATCCACACTGTAATCCACACACATTCGGAAAGAAAAATCTTCTATTCTCTTTTAAAAGGGGTTGTGCTATAATGCAGACAATAACCGCAAGGAGTATGTCACATGATTACGTTACATAGTACCAGAACCAGTGATGTCACTGTTTTATCTAATATTTTTATTGACCGTTTTATGCCCAGAGCTAACGGTGAATTTGTAAAAGTGTATATTTATCTTCTGCGCATGCTGGAGAGCCCCCAGGAAGCCTTCGGACTTTCCCAGATGGCAGATTCCCTGTTCTGTACAGAGGGCGATATTCTCCGTGCGCTGAAATACTGGGAGAACGAGAAGCTTGTTTCTCTTTCATATGAAGCAAATGTATTGACAGGAATTACTCTGCAGACACCATGGAATGAGATCACCACTATCGCAGCGGCTGCTGAGCCTACTGTAATTCCGGCTGCTGCACCGCAGATAGAGGATTCTGCTTCTTCTGAGACAGCAGCTCCTTCTAGCCCTGAGACAGTTTCCTCCAGACCGGCTTCCGAAATCAAGCCACTTACCCTTGACCGTGTAAAGGAGCTGAAGCAGAATGAAGATATTGTTCAGCTGCTCTACATTGCAGAACAGTATCTTGGTAAGACCCTTACCCCTACTGAGACACGTAAGATTTTATTTTTTTATGATGAGCTGCATATGTCCGTGGATCTCATTGATTATCTCATCGAGTACTGTGTAGGACGCGATCACCGCAGTATCCGTTATATCGAAACCGTAGCCATGGCATGGAAGGAAGAAGGTATTACGACCGTAGAAATGGCTAAGGATTCCTCTTCCCGCTATAGCAAGGAATATTTTACTGTTCTGAAGGCCATGGGAATTACAAACCGCAATCCGGCTGATACGGAGATTGCCCTGATCAACACCTGGACGAAAGAATATGGCTTTACCATGGATCTCATACAGGAGGCCTGTTCCCGCACTGTTCTTCAGACCGGACAGCCCAGCTTCCCATATACAGACAAGATCCTGCGAAGCTGGAACAAGAAAAATATCCGCACTTTGGAAGATGTCCGCCTTCAGGATGCCCAGCATCAGAAGCGTAAGCTGGAGAAAGCAGTCAATAAGCCGGCACCACAGCCGAAGGCTTCCAATCGTTTTAACAATTTCCACCAGCGGGATTACGATTTCGCAGAATATGAGAAGAAGCTCCTGAATAACAGCACCAACTAAGAGGAGAATTATAAATGCCTTTACAGAACTATCAATATGACACCATTATGCGTGAATATAATCGGAGACAGGCTCAGAACCGCCGCATTCAGGAGGAGCACCAGCGTGAGGCCTATGAGAAGATTCCCCGTCTTCGGGAAATTGATGAAGAGGTTGCTACCTTAAGTGCCAGGAAGGTTCGTGCCCTTATCAACCGCCAGGAGAGCGGAATTGATGATCTGCGCAATGATATTGCACTTCTCTCACAGGAACGTGCTGCTCTTTTGCTTTCCTTTGGCTATCCGGCAGATTATCTGGAAATGCCATGTACCTGCCCGATTTGCCAGGATACAGGATATGTAGGCAGCCAGAAATGCTCCTGTTTTAAGAAAGCAGAGATAGAACTTCTGTATACCCAGTCAAATTTAAAAGAAATTCTTGAAAAAGAGAACTTTGACCACTTTTCATTTGACTTTTATTCTGATACAATAACAAATGATTCAACGGGACTCACGGAACGGGAAACTGCCCGCCGCGCCTACAATCTTGCAAGGGATTTTGTCGCCGGTTTTGACAATACCTTTGAGAATCTGTTTTTTTATGGCGATACCGGCGTGGGCAAGACCTTTCTTTCTCATTGTATTGCACATGAGCTTCTGGAAAGTACACACTGCGTGTTGTATTTCTCCGCATTTGATCTTTTTGATTTTCTTGCGGGTTCTGCATTTTCCAGGAAGAATGATGCTCCCGATGACGAACTGATTTTTGACTGTGATTTGCTGATCATTGACGATCTTGGTACGGAGCTGACTAACAGCTTTGTATCCTCACAGCTTTTCCTGTGCATCAATGAGCGAATCATGAGAAAAAAATCCACTATCATTTCCACAAACCTGAAACTGGAAGACTTCTCAGCTACGTATTCTGAGAGAACCTTCTCCCGCATTGCCAGCAATTACCGCATGACTAAGCTTGTGGGAAAGGACATCCGCATTCAGAAAATATTTTTAGGAGGAAAGTAAAGAATGGCACAAGAAGAATTGACTACACTTCCCGTCGGAAGACTGGGATTAGTTCCTTTGGAAAGCTGCAAGAGCTTGGGACAGAAGGTTGACGACTGGCTCGTACAGTGGCGCAAGGAGCGTGAGCATTCAGAAACAGATTCTTTCGCCTTTGAAGGATACAAAAGAGATTCCTATACCATAAAGGTTCAGAACCCAAGATTCGGTTCCGGTGAGGGCAAATGCGTTATCACAGAGTCCGTCCGAGGCGATGATATTTATGTTCTTGTAGACGTATGTAATTACAATATTTCTTACCCAATTGGCAAATACACCAATCTGATGTCTCCTGACGATCATTATCAGGATCTGAAGCGTGTAATTGCAGCTATCGGAGGAAAGGCGCGCCGCGTAAATGTTATTATGCCTTATCTTTATGAGGGACGTCAGAGCAAGCGTATTGGCAGAGAGTCTCTTGACTGTGCAACTTCCCTTCATGAGCTTATAAATATGGGTGTTGAGAATATTATCACCTTCGATGCACATGACCCGCAGATCCAGAACGCTACACCGCTTCACGGATTTGAGACTGTGCAGCCTTCTTATCAGTTTATCAAGGCTCTTTTGAATCATGAGCAGGGACTTCATATTGACAATGAGCATTTTATGATCATCAGCCCTGATGAGGGAAGCATGAGCCGTGCAATTTACCTTGCAAACATCCTTGGTGTTGACATGGGTATGTATTACAAGCGTCTTGACTACTCCAAGAATGTAGGCGGCAGACATCCAATCGCAGCTTACGAATTCCTTGGACCAAATGTTGCAGGCAAGGATATGATCCTGATTGATGATATGATTTCTTCCGGTGATACAATCCTGAAGATTGCTTCTCTTCTTAAGGAGAGAGGCGCAGGCAGAATTTATCTGTGCTCCACCTTCGGACTGTTCACCAACAATCTTCAGAAATTTGACGAGGCACATGAAGCAGGAGTATTTGATAAGCTTCTTACCACCAATCTGGTTTATCAGCCAGATGAACTGCTTGCGAAGCCATACTATATTTCCTGCGATATGAGTAAATATATTGCGCTGATCATCGATACCTTAAATCATGATATGTCTGTCAGCCATCTGCTGAATCCGGTTGACCGAATCAAACGCTGTGTAAATAACTACATGGCACAGTATGAGAAATAATACGGTACCAGAGCATATTTAATAAGGCTGGGTTTTTATCGAATATTGATAAAAACCCAGCCTTATCTTGTCAAGCGGATATTCCAGATCCGCTTCGCTGCTTACTTGGTTCGGTTAAAAAAGCTCCTGATATTCTGTAATTTCAGGATTGTCCGTTCTTATAAATATCTGTCTTGGCTGTTTTTTCAGCCATTTTAGTACAGCTGAAATCTGTTCCTCCTGGCAGCTCCCCCAAATGTCGTCTAGCATTGCCGGAAGGGCTGAAGCTGTGCAAAGAAGTTCTCCCTCTGCCATGCGAATAGCAAAATAAACCAGCTGCATATCAGCAAAACTGAATTTCTGCAGCTCTGCCTGACCATTTTCTGTGTCGATCATAATACGCTGCTCATTATCACGGAAAATCTCTATAAATTTGCCGTTTGTCAGCTCTCTTAAAATTCTGGATGCACGTATACGGATTTTCCTTCCGTTCTCTCTGTAAATATTACCTGATAATGTATCTATAGTATCCATTGCAAGATTCAACGCCTGAATTTCAAGATCCTCAAATCTTGGCAGTGCTGATTCCGTCTCATATTCCTGATAATCTTTCTGAATATTAGTAAATGCGGTCAATTTTTCATTATAGGTTTCATCAAGTCCCTCCTGACTGAACTTCAGCTTATCCTGATGAACCTGTAGGCGGGCTTTTCTCTTTTTTTGCTTTGCAAGATCGCTGCGCAGTTTCCTTCGCACAGAAAAGGTATAGATGATTGCAAGTATCGCTGCGATCATGCATATGTCCATTCCCATTCTGGACATTTCATCTCCCATCTGAAATCTTCCTATAACCCCAACAAGTCCAACCACAACTGCGATCACGGCAACCGTTATCATTTCCAGATTTTTCTTTTCCATGGTACGAATCTGTTCTTCCAGAGCTGTTTCCTCTTCTCTGCCTGCTGGAGAATAGATTTCTGTTTGCTGCTGCTCTACCTGTCCTTTCCTGTCTCGAAGTTCATCTAACTGCGACTCCAGTTTTCCCAGTCTGCCTGACATTTTATCCAGCTCGCGCTGTACGTCTTTCTGGCGGCGTTCCTTCTGGCTTAAATAACCTTTTCTCCACATTTTCAGCATCTGGTCTGCTCTGCCGAGCTTTACACCACTGTCCAGGGATTTCTCCACCGCTCCCAGATAATTATGAATTTCCCTTGCAAAATCAGCAGATGAAGTACTTTTGGGATTTTTTATATTTACTGCATTCTCATATATTTTCTCGCTAAGTGCGCCAAAAATCCTATGAGCCGGCGTTTCTTCTCCCAACTCCACATTTTTCTGTTCATCCTCGCAAAAAAGCCGGCAGGTATATGTCTCTTCCTGAAAATCACGGGTCAGGCTATAATTCTTACCATGAGCCTCAAACCAGATTGTTCCGCTGCAGTTCTGATTCTCTTTTCCCTCCGAATCCGAAAATCCGAAAAACATGATTTTTATAAAATCAAAAAGTGATTCTCTTTCCTCTTCCGCACAAATCAAATTCATACCAGGTTTAAATTCCATTGTCCTGTTATGAATAGAACCAAAAGTATTGACCGTTATGCGTTTTAAAATCATTTTTTGTGTTCCCTCTATTCATACACTGGTCTCCAGCAAAGCCTGGAGTCCATAATACATGGCCTTTTCTTCCACCGTGTTTCTGTTTTTCCCCTGGAAATAGCTGATATAATCACCAATCAGGGTTCCGGCATACTGCCTCTGTAAAGCCTCTAAATCATAGTCCGGTACAGTTTCATCCAGAACCTCTGTAATATTTCCAAATGCCTTCAGCCTCTCCGGAATCAGAAGCAGCTCCGGCTTTCTTTTCCCCTGCAGAATCACACGATAGATATTCAGACCGCCTCTCTTGAAAACCTCTTCTTTCAATGCTTCCTCAATACGAATCTGAGTACTGTCTGTATTCACATTCAAAAGAAGCTGTTGATAGGTCCGCATGGAAAACGGAACAAAATCAACCTTTACTTTGCCATTTTCTGTTCTGCCCTCTATATATCCGTGCTCACCAAAATCATTGGATTCCAGCGGCTCTGGCGCACCGCAATAAAGAGCTTTTTCCCGTATCAGTGCCTTATAAGCGTGTACATGCCCAAGAGCAGCATAGTCAAAGCCTGCTGCCGCAAGCCTGACGGCATCAAATGGACAATGCCTGTAATCTCCTCCATGGGCCAAAAGAATATGTATTCCATTCTCATGGAACGGACGGATATTTGCATACAGATTATTTAAAATCACAGGATGCTCATAACTCATACCATATATGTACACATCCAGTTTTTCATCTTTGACACAGGTAACTTTCTCTTCGGCGAAAAAAACAACATTGGGAGCCCAGGAAAAGCTTCTGTAAAAAGAGTCGGCGCTTATATAATCCTGGTCTCCGGCCATCAGATATACCCGGGTTTCAGGAATAGATGCAAACAACTCATTCACTTCCTTAAGCTCGCTTAAAAGGGGCTGGCGGTGAAACAGATCTCCGGCTATAAATAACAAATCCACCGGGTTCTCACGGATACCCGTAATAACCCGGCGGAATGTTTCCCAGATTTCATTCTCCCGCTTCTCACTCCATGGACAGCCTCTGTCAGGGACTGCTCCAAGATTTACGTCTGCAAGATGAATAAATCTCATTCTTCTACCTCATTTTATAAGTCACAGTTATTAACTGTTCTCGGGAACGGGATTACGTCACGGATATTGCCCATTCCTGTAAGATACATTACGCAGCGCTCAAAGCCAAGGCCATATCCGGAATGGCGTGTGGAACCATATTTGCGAAGATCAAGATAGAAATCATAATCCTCTTCCTTCAGTCCCATTTCATCCATACGTGCTTTCAGTTTGCCGTAGTCATCCTCTCTCTGGCTTCCTCCGATGATCTCTCCGATTCCCGGAACAAGACAATCCATAGCTGCTACTGTCTTGCCATCCTCGTTCATCTTCATATAAAATGCTTTGATTTCCTTCGGATAATCTGTAACGAAGATCGGTTTCTTAAAGATCTGCTCTGTCAGGTAACGCTCATGCTCTGTCTGCAGATCACATCCCCAGGATACCTTATAATCAAATTTATCGTTGTTCTTCTCAAGAAGCTCAATTGCCTCTGTATAGGTGACACGTCCGAATTCAGAGTTTGCAACATGATTCAGACGATCCAGAAGTCCCTTGTCTACGAAAGAGTTAAAGAAATTCATCTCCTCCGGAGCGTTCTCAAGTACATAGCGGATCACATACTTCAGCATGGATTCTGCAAGATTCATATTGTCCTCAAGATCAGCAAATGCACACTCAGGCTCAATCATCCAGAATTCGGCTGCATGGCGTGTGGTGTTGGAGTTCTCTGCACGGAATGTAGGTCCAAATGTATATACATTACGGAATGCCTGTGCAAATGTCTCACAGTTCAGCTGACCGCTTACTGTCAGATTAGTCTCCTTTCCAAAGAAATCATTTGAATAATCAATATTTCCCTTGTCATCCACCGGAACATTATTCAGATCCAGAGTAGTAACCTGGAACATCTCTCCGGCTCCCTCACAGTCACTGCCTGTGATAAGCGGGGTGTGTACATATACAAAGCCTCTTTCCTGGAAGAACTTGTGGATCGCATATGCACAAAGGGAACGTACACGGAATACTGCCTGGAAGGTATTTGTTCTGGAACGAAGGTGTGTGATCGTTCTCAGGTACTCAAGGCTGTGGCGTTTCTTCTGAAGCGGATAATCCGGTGCGGAAGCACCTTCCACTGAAATCTCTGTCGCCTGAATCTCAAATGGCTGCTTCGCCTGTGGAGTAGCTACCAGAGTTCCTTTTACAATAATTGCTGCTCCTACATTCAGTTTGGAAATCTCAGCAAAATTATCCATTGTATCGTGATAAACCACCTGAAGGGTTTCAAAATATGTTCCGTCATGGAGAACAACAAATCCAAATGTCTTGGAATCACGAACGCTTCGTACCCAGCCGCCTACAGTAATCTCCTGATCCAGGTATTTCTCCCGTTCTCTGTAAATCTCTTTTACTGTTGTAAGTTTCATAATCTGCTCCTCTTTCTCCTCATTTTTCCAAACACTCGTTTCTCTATAGTATAGACTATTCCTGTTCTTCGTGCAAGGAGATTTTCATAAAAGAAGACCATGGATTTCTGCCTGAATTGTTATCCGGCAGAATTAACCATGGTCTTTTGTGATACCTGTTTTAAAAAGTTTTTTGATCAGTGCTCGCTTAGAAAATCGAGACAATATTTGAATATTCTCTTATAAGTCTTAGTGGTATAATGAAGGCCATCATCCACGGCTACATCCACACCACCGCCACCGCGATTAGTGCCATATCCGCTGTTAAGCAGATAAGAGTACGTATCGATATAAGTATAAGTTCCCCGAAGTCCTGTGCTCACAACCGTATTAAACTTCCGCACAACCTCTTCTGTTCTCAGCTTATTATAGCCAAGCACCTGAATAACCTTGCTGTTCACCGGATTTACTGACATGAAAAACAGTTTGCAGTTTTTCTTTTGAAGCTCTCCGGCAATCTGCTTAAGATATGTCACATAGTTATACATTTGCCCCGGATCATTTACGCCCAGATTAAAGATAACTGCTGTAGGTCTTTGTACCGAATAATAGGCTTCTGCCTTGGAAAGTATGGATGTCATTCCTTCACTCTTAAGCCAGCTAAGTCCCTGACCCTCCTGGCATACAAAGTCTATATCTCTCAGAATATTGGAATCTGTGCCAAACTGCTGTTGTAAGGTCAGCTGCATACGCACAGTTCTGGAATCACCAACAAATATAATATGATTATATCCCTTGTCAGCACTTCCATTTCCGATTCTCCAGCCACTGCTTGCGAGCAGTGCCGATTCACTTAATTCCTCTTCTGCCTTCCGGTTAAATACAACCGCATATAATTTCATATTTCCCTTTACAGTAATTGTTTCACCGGCTTCATAGCGAGGAGCTGTGCGCTTGCCCGGCTGGTAATCCCACCCCATAAAGGTATATCCGGAAGCATTGCTTACGGAAGGAAGCTTATAAGTACTTCCTGCTGTTACACTTACAGTCTTATAAGCTGAACCATTATTCTTGCAAAGTGTTACAGTTGCATTCTTTTTATAAACAGCATAAAGCTTTTGTGATTTCTTGATCCTTACCTTCTTGCCAACTGCATAGTTTGCTCTGGAAGCATTTTTGCTGGTACTCCATCCCAGAGACTCATATCCGCTTTTTGAGGGAACCGCCGGCATAGTCATATAACCATTCTTGGTAACAGTCTTATTCAGCTTTTTAAAGGCTGTGCCTGATGCACCATTGCTATTATAGAAGGTTACTTTATAGGTTCCTACTTTTTTACGAACTGCATACAGACTTAAATTCTTCTTCAAGGTAATGGACTGACCAGCCTTATATGTGGCTTTCGTTGCATTCTTCTTCGTAGACCAGCCAAGGTTCTGGTAACCCTTAACAGATGGAACTGACGGAAGCTTAATCTTTTTCCCTGCAACAGTCTTAATCCGAAGCTGGTTATATACCGGCTTTCCATTTGTATTCCAAAATCTGGCTACCACATTGGTAGTGGCTGCCTGTACTGTATAGGTGCCTCCTGTAGATCTGCTGCTTCCTGCCAGTCCTCCATACCAGACTAATGCCGCCAACAGCAAAACCCAGAAGATACTTTTCTTTCTTTTATTTTGATTTCTCATAGGCGCTCCTCTGCTTCATAAATAGCCTTCCGTTTCCTCTGTGTTAATTTTAGTATAACGGAAATCTATTTTGCTTTCAACCAAAATCCAACAAGTTTTGTGTTTTTGTTACATTTTTGTTACTTTCATGTTGCAAAAGAGTCGTTTCCCATCAAAATTTACAGTGCCTGAACAAATCTCATGAAGGCCTCTCTGCCTTCCTCTGTACATTTATATACGCCTGCATCTTCCAGAACATGTACAAATACATTTCCTACTTCTTTATGCAGGACCTCTTCAATATTGTCTTTGTTCAGATGCTCATATTTTGGAAGGAAATCTTTTACCCAATCAGCGTGTTTTTCAATCTTCTCATTGGAAGCAACATCCTTGCCCTCCAGAATATATTCTGCAAGCAGCTCCAGTTCTTCTTTAAGTCTTGCCGGAAGAACTGCTAATCCCATAACCTCGATCAGGCCAATGTTCTCTTTCTTAATATGATGATATTCTGCATGAGGATGATATACGCCAAGAGGATTCTCTTCTGTAGTAATGTTATTTCTAAGCGTAAGATCCAGTTCAAACATATCGCCTTTTTTACGTGCGATAGGAGTGATAGTATTATGAGGTTCTCCATCTGTTTCTGCATAAATAAATGCAGCCTCGTCTGTGTATCCTCTCCATACCTCCAGTACATGAGTAGCAAGCTCAACCAGTCTCTTCTCATCTTTATGACGAATACGAAGAACGGAAAGCGGCCACTTCACAATTCCGGCCTCCACATCCTCATAGCCCGGAATTGTCACATGTTTCTCAATTTCAGCCTTCGCCATGGCAAAGGTATAATGTCCACCCTGGAAATGGTCATGGCTTAATATAGAACCTCCAACAATTGGAAGATCCGCATTGGAGCCAAGGAAATAATGAGGAAACAGCTTCACAAAATCAAACAGCTTGATAAATGTGTTTCTCTCAATTTTCATTGGTGTATGCTTACAGTTAAACACGATACAGTGTTCATTATAGTATACATAAGGAGAGTACTGCATTCCCCATGGGCTGTCATTGATAGTGATCGGAATGATTCTGTGATTTTCTCTCGCCGGATGGTTAGCGCGGCCTGCATAGCCTTCGTTTTCCGGGCAAAGAAGGCATTTCGGGTAGCTGCTTGATTTGATAAGCTTGGCTGCTGCAATAGCCTTTGGATCCTTCTCCGGCTTGGAAAGATTAATAGTAATATCCATTGTTCCATAAGGAGAATCTACAGTCCATTTCTGATCCTTCTTTACACGGTAACGACGGATGTAATCACTGTCCTGACTCAATTTATAGAAGTAATCTGTAGCTGTTTCAGGAGACTCCTTATATTTCTCCCAGAAAGTGTTCTGCACCTGTGCCGGACGAGGCATAAGGCAATTCATCAGTCTGGTATCAAACAGATCTCTGTAAACTACACTATCCTGAATCAGACCACGTTCTACGGCTTCGTCAAGAAGTTCCTTCAGAACCTCTTCCAGGTTAATATTGGAATATTCTTCTTCCGGTTCTGTGTACTCATCTTCTTTGAAAGCATCAAGCAGAAGATTTGTTGTATAGTTTTTCTCGCAGGCAGGAGTCAATCCTGTCTCAATTCCGTATTGTACCAGTTTTTTGATATTTTCGCTTAACATTTTTCTTTTCCTTTCTTGTTGCTTTATATTTTATACAAAGGACAAGCCTTCTTTGTCCTTTGCATTTAATACTGATTAGTAATCCGGATTTTCAATGTAGCTGATAAAAATATTGCCTGCGGCCTCAAATAATGCCGTACTGTCGTTCATACCATAAGGATAAGTCTCATCCTTTGCAGGATCGTATAGATACGTATTATACTCGTCATACCCTACAATCACTACACTGGTACTGTCGCTGTTTTTCGCAATCACCGGGCGCTGGGCACTGATTTCGTACAGCACACTATCCAAAGTGCACCCCGAAAGATCAATCACAGTCCCCTCATCCCCAAGACTTTCCTGCAAGGCCTTTACATCCAGCGATGCACTCTTTATTGCGTCCGGTATATCTTCAAGATTCAGCATAAGCTTTGTCTTTTTATTTCCACGCTCCCACACATACTGCTGCGCACCGTTGAGAACCACTCCGGTTTGTTCATCTGCACGAAGAACAGCTTTTGCAGAATCTGTATATATGCTGTCCAAACCGCCTTTGGCATAAACATAGTACACATTTTCCTCCGGAACCTGCATGTCCAAAGTAATATACTCATCCTTTACTGCTTTCATCTTTGCATAGACAACCAGGGGTTCCTGAACCTCAGGTGTCTGATCAAGTGCCAGCCTGACCTGTGTTCCTGTTCGATTATTACTTACCAGCTCCACAGATACGGTACTTGCAGATGCCTTTGTGTTATTCAGAATATTATCCTTATCTACAGCTTCGTATCCATTTCCATTTTTCCTTGAAAGCTCGAATTCCATCATGGTGCTTCCCATGGTGACATTGGTAATATAAAGACCATCCTGATGATATTCCTTTTTCAGGGTTCCGTCAAATGCTTCTATACGAATTGTGTGAATGCCGACAGTTTCATGACCGTTTCCATCGGTTACGGTGTCTCCGTCCACAACAATTCCATAAACCATATCTTCATTCATAAAGCCAGAAAGCTTAAGGGACTGTCCGTCAGATGGAGCAAGACTTCTTGTTTCCAGTGTTTCAAAATCAATTTCTTTTATGTTTCCGGCACTTTCCCCTTCCTGGATCACCCAGGCAGCATGGGCATTTGTCTCAGAAACAGCAAATGCGTCTGTACGGATTCCCTCATCCAGAACTTCGCTTGTTCCCTCTGAAATATTGATTTTGTAAAGCTTCTGCGCAAATAACAGAAACAGAGAGTTATCTGTACTCACATAAGACAAGGTTCCAAGATCTTCTTTAAGGAATTCGTAGGATTCAGTTGATGGGATAAAGACCTTTTCTTCCACCACATTCTGGTCATTGCTGTAGTGATATACACATACTCCACAGTATCCCTCGCGAACACCACGATTCATATATCCATACAGTACAAAATCCACATCTCCATTATCCTCTACACGAATGATCTTAATATCGTGTTTATATCTTGCATCACGGAAGTCCCCGTCGTTTTCCTTACGGAAACTGAAAATTCTGGAAAACTTCCCATCCTCCGGTGAGTAGGACCACAGATCTCCTTCCTGCACAAAAGCCAGAATTCCGGCATCTTCATTTACCATATATTCCACATTCTTATCCCGAACGCCAAGAAGAAGTCCCTTATCGGAAATGTGGATAGAGTCCTCAGTAAATACCTGTGATGCACTTCTCTTAAAGTCCAGAAGCATAATTCTGGTTTCCGTATAGCGCATTCTGTAAAACTCTGTTACATCATATATCTCCTGATTTCCATCACTATCCAGTGCAGCAATCTGATATTCCACAGAAAGGCTTGCAGTTGTTTCATTGATATCTTTTACAACCGGAATTCCGCTTCTGTATATCTGAGGGCTTAAATTTCCCCAGCTAATCTGGGCAAATGTGGAATTGATATCCACATCTGTATAATTAACCGTTGTTCTTGAGCTGTCAGGTTCCAGATAGCTGGTCAGATCCTCTGCCGCTGCTTTATCCATACATTTCTCATAAAAGCTTGTTACAAACTTAATATACTGGGATGTATTTACATTAGATCTGGAAACAATACGAGTATAATAGTAAGCTGTACCTTTGTTTGTTTCCAGTGAAATCTGCAGGGAATACTCCTGGTTCATCAGAAGATCGCTGTTGATTTTTATGGTTGTAGTCAGATAACTGTCAGCTTTATCCAGACTTTTTATTTTACGGTTTTCCAACACCTTACTGCCATCTGAGGTACGGACTTCATAAGAAAAGCTTTTCACCTTTGTATCATAGGGATTCACTACAAAGGAGAGTTCCTTGGATGTATCCAAAGGAGTCACGCTGTCTCTGGTAAAATCCGACTGCATAGGCTGTGCATAACCATACATTCTGTTCCCATAGTTTCCATCAAAGTTAACCATTACTTCCGGAAAAACCGGATCATTCATATCAGAGCGGTCATCCGTTGTCTCACTGTTCAGCAAAAGCGAACTGCCTGCCACACCAAGAACAAAAATAAACAGGAGAATCACTGCTCTGCGTAAAAATTTTATCATTTTTTCTCCCCTTAAATTTCTGAATGTACCTCCCCCTCCGGGTACAGAAGTTTTTCCAATGTAGGTTTGATATGCAATGCCTTCATAAGCTCTGTCACATCATCCATTTTTTTATTATTTTCTGTTTTTACTGCGCGGATCAGAAGATTCTTAGGTGTATGCTCCATATCAATAAATTCCAGAAGCTGTGTCTCATATCCCATGCTTTCCAGAAGATTGGCACGAATTCCATCAGTCAGCAAGGCGGACATCCTCTCTTTGAGAATACCATATTTCAGTATGGGTTCCAACGCTTCATTCTTTATCTGTCGATTCACTTCATGCTGGCAGCATGGAACGGAAAGAATTACTTTAGCCCCCCACTCCACAGCTTTCGCAAGCGCATAGTCTGTTGCAGTATCACAAGCGTGAAGTGTCACTACCATGTCCACAGAAGTAACGCCCTCATAATCTGCAATATCTCCCTGATAGAAATGCAGCTTCTCATAACCATATTTCTTCGCCAGTCCATTGCATTTCTCAATCACATCCGTCTTCAGATCCAGACCGATAATATTTACATCATAGCCTTTAAGCTCTCTTAAATAATAATACATTGCAAAAGTCAGATAAGATTTCCCACAGCCGAAATCCAGTATGGTCACTTCCTTCTGCTGATCCAGTCTTGGAAGAATATCCTGAATAAATTCCAGGAAACGATTAATCTGCCTGAATTTATCATATTTCTGTGTGATGATTCTTCCTTCTTTATTCATAACTCCCAGGTCCACAAGAAATGGAACAGGAGTATTTTCTTTAAGAATATACTGTTTTACACGATTGTGCGCCAGTATCTGTTTCTTCTCACAGTTTTGTCCCGGCTTGTCCTTCCCTGTTCTGTTCTGGTCATTTTGGGGATGACGTCTGGTCTTGATCGTTATTTTCCCTTTCTTGCTTACCAGAACAGTACCGTCCAGCATCATCCCACTGGACTGAAGCTGCGAAAAATCATGCTGCAGTCCCTTTTTCAGATACTCAATCAGTTCCTTGCGGCAACAATTTTTGTGAAGCACCTTGGTTCCAACAGTTTCTGAAATCTGGTAAAATATCTGCCCTTTGATTTCTACAGGCCGAACTTTCACCTTAGACGGGCCGTTCCCTCTGCTTCCACTTAATACAGCCTGACACAGCTGCTCATTTATCTGTTCCTCTAAATATTCATCTATTGTTTTCATATTTTAATTATAAAGCTTCCACTATATCTATTGTAAAATTCTGTTATCCTGTTTTACTTCGTTTCTGGTTAATACCATCCTCTGCATCTTCGTCTCCGGCACCGTCTGCGGGATATTTCGTGAAAGAGAAGTACTTGCACAAAATCCTCAAGAAGTCCGTCTGACATAGCTTCCATTCCAGCCTGCCCACTGACATCATCCATAATCTTTTTCCCAAGATGATACAGCATATAGCGATCCGGATATTCATCATACATTCTGCTGCCTTCATAGTCCAGAAGATCACATTCTTCTTCCACCTTTTCCTGAATCCGCCGTGCAGTCTCCGGATAGTAAGATTTCATCAGGGAAAATTCCTCTTCCTGTTCCTTCTCTCCTCTATAAAGCAGCGGATTGGCATAGCTGGTGTAAAATGGATAAAAATCTTTATATATCATATTATCATTCTGATTCCTTTTCCATTTCACTTCCAGTATATGCAGACTTCTTATCCGACGTTAATTATGACAGTCTGGCAAGCATATTCAGTGTCAGCTTCACACTGTGCTCAATTGCAGCCTTCTCAAACTCACTGTAATCCATCTGTGCACTTCCATCTGCCTTGTCAGAAATGGCACGAATAACAAGAAATGGAATCTCATTTAAATAAGCAGCCTGTCCAATAGCTGCGCCCTCCATTTCTGTTGCGTACGCAGAAAATTCAGATACAATACTATTCTTCACATCCTGATCACAGATAAACTGATCTCCGGATGCAATTCTGCCTTCAAATACCTGAATATCCGGATTCACCTCACGGCAGACCTCTGCTGCCAGCTTGCGAAGCTTCTCATCAGCCTCAAAATAAGATGCTGACATCTGAGGAATCTGTCCTCTGCGATAGCCAAATCCTGTAGCATCCATATCGTGCTGTACAACATCGGTAGAAAGGACAATATCTCCAATATTAATGTCTTTATTCAGGCTTCCGGCAATTCCTGTATTAATAATAGCCTCTGCTGAAAATACATCTGCAAGAATCTGAGCACAGATGCCGGCATTTACTTTACCAATTCCAGAACGTACCACAACTGCCTTTCTGCCTGCCAGCATTCCTTCATAAAAATCCATGGAAGCTTTTTTAATAATTCTTACATCTTCCATTTTCTCTTTTAAAATGGCAATTTCTGCTTCCATTGCCCCGATAATACCTATACTTTTCATTTCGTATTCTCCTGTTTTAGGTGCTATTTAATGTTGATTCTTCTTTATTATAGCAAAACTTCCCCTTATGTCCAACTTAAATTTATAATGGAAATTTATATTATATTCTGCTATAATAATATCCGGACTAAGAAAACATTTAATTTTGTTATATTATGCGGTATTTTATAAAAACAATCGGAGGAAAAATCAATGGAATATAAGACAAAAGGTGTTTGCTCTATGGCAATCCAGTACGATCTTGATGATGAACAGAAGGTTCATAATGTGAAGTTTATCGGTGGCTGCTCCGGAAACACTCAGGGTGTAGCGAAGCTTGTAGAAGGCATGCCTGCTAAGGAAGTTATTGCCCGTCTGGAGGGAATTCAGTGCGGACACAGACCAACTTCATGTCCAGACCAGCTTGCAACTGCTTTGAAAGAGGCACTTTCATAATTTAACTTGTTGTGCTTAATTTAGCTTTTAAAATCATGCCCCGGGATTTCCCCGGGGCCTTTTTTGTCATATATAAGACACTTGTATTTAAAAGGTCAAATATCCGTTCTGTCCCATTTATCACACAGAGACTGCACTTCTCTGGAAAATTTCTCCAGATCTTTATTTGCGCATCCTTCATTTTTTCGGATAACAGATAGCAAACGATATCCAAGAGCAAGAAGCTTCTCGTATACCCTTGCTGCCTTGGAAGCTTTCTGGACTGCCGATGGTTTCTGTATGCGTACACCTTGCGCTACATGCAGGAATTCACCTGTTGCCAGATCAAACTCAGTTCCACTGAAAGGCGCATAGGCATCATATCCCATTTCATCACGCAGCCTTGCTGAAAATACTTCTGTTACAGTGTCCTCTCCATGAGTTACAAATACCTTCTGCGGCTTTTCCTCAAGAGCTTTAATCCAATCGATCAAACCATTTACATCTGCATGCCCGCTGATTCCAGGCATACGACAAATCTTAGCAGCCACATGAACAGGCTCGCCAAACAGCTTGATTTCTGTTGCCCCCTCAATAAGTGCACGTCCGGCAGTACCCTCTGCCTGATAACCCACAAAAAGAATCGTGCTGTCTTCACGCCACAAATTATGCTTCAGATGATGCTTGATTCTACCGGCATCACACATTCCGCTGGCAGAAATAATCACTTTGCACTCATCATCAAAGTTGATTGCTCTGGAATCATCGCTTGTAACAGATATCCTCAGCCCTGGAAAGCTAATGGGATTAATACCTTTATTAATAAGCTCCATAGCCTCTTCGTCAAAGCAATCATACTGATGCATTCCGAAAATATTTGTTGCTTCATTTGCAAGAGGACTGTCTACAAATACTTTAAAATTACCATGTCCTCGAACCAACCCATCAGCTTTGATCTGCCGGATAAAATAGAGCATTTCCTGAGTTCTTCCCACTGCAAAGGACGGAATTACCACATTTCCTCCTCTGTCAAAGGTTTCCTGAATGATTCCTGCAAGAAGATTTACAAAATCCGGCCGCTCTCCATGACTTCTGTCACCATATGTGGACTCCATTACCACATAGTCTGCTTTTTTAAAATAAGTCGGATCTTTTATCAGCGGCTGGTTTTTATTTCCAATATCTCCGGAAAATACGATAGTCTTCTCAATTCCATTCTCTTCAATATTTATTTCAATGCTGCTTGATCCAAGAAGATGACCTGCATCTATAAATTTCACACGCAGTCCATCTCCTAAAATAACCCCTTTATTATAGGGACAGCCAGAAAAATTTCGTATCACACCCAACGCATCTTCCATAGTGTAGGCAGGCACGAATTCCGGTTTTCCCTGGCGTCTCGCTTTGCGGTTCCGCCACTCAGCCTCAAACATCTGGATATGAGCACTGTCACGAAGCATAATATCGCAAAGCTTACAGGTTGCTTCAGTAGCATAAATCGGTCCTTTAAATCCCTTTGCATAAATTGCAGGGAGATTACCGGAGTGATCCATGTGTGCATGTGTGAGAAGCACAAAATCCAATTCACCGGGCGGCACAGGAATATCCTTATTTTCATAATAATTTGGCCCCTGCTCCATTCCACAATCTACCAAAAACTTTTTTCCGGCAGCTTCCAGATAATAACAGCTTCCGGTAACCTCATGCGTTGCTCCAATAAAAGTGATCTTCATACAGATTCCCCCTTTTACCCAGAACTATATTAATTTTCAGCCAGTTTTTATGGCATAATATCACTATCTATAATATGCTCAATGGTATTTACAAATTTAGCACTATCAGCCTGACCTGCCATACTTCCTGCCAATATTCCAATTGCTGCCAGTAAAATAAATCCGGACACCTTTCCAAGCTTATACCATGATTTTCGAGACTCAGTTTCAACAGAGCTTATCATACCGGAAAGCTCATCAGCAAAATCGTCTTCTTTTTCAAACAGTTTATTTTCCCTGTCTTTACCAGTGCTTTTCTCAATTTCTTCTGGTTCTCTTTCCCATTCAGCTTTTGCTCGTGATCCTGGAAATTTAACAATTTCTGCAGTTTGTATTTCTCCATCTTTTTCCGGCAGCAGTCCTTCTGCTTTTACACGCTGCATGAACCTTTCATAAGCCGCGTCAATTTCTTCCTCAGAAGCTGAGGGCTCATCTATATCATTTCCCAAAAGGCTCTTTTCTATCATCTTAGCTTCCCGGAACAGTTCGTCCTCCAGCAACTTATCAATTTCCTCATTCTTTATTTCTTTGTTCATTTTTCCCCCAGATTTTTTTCTTTTCTTGACAATTCTCCTGCAAGGGTTCATATTTATAAAATAAAACTGTTATTCAGGAGGATCTCATGAAGCATATTATCCTTACCGGCGGTGGTACTGCCGGACATGTTACCCCGAATATTGCCCTGATTCCTGCTTTAAAGGAAAAAGGTTATGAAATCTCTTACATTGGCTCCTACGATGGTATCGAAAAGAAACTGATCGAGGAGTTGGGAATTCCTTATTACGGAATTGCTTCCGGTAAATTACGGCGCTACTTTGACTGGAAAAATTTTTCAGATCCATTTCGTGTTCTGAAAGGCTATTTTCAGGCGAAAAAGCTTATAAAAAAACTGAAGCCTGATGTTGTCTTTTCAAAAGGTGGCTTTGTAACCGTCCCTGTAGTAATTGCTGCCGGCAAGCGCCATATTCCGGCAATTATTCATGAGTCAGACATGACTCCGGGACTTGCAAACAAGCTTTGTCTTTCCTCTGCAGCAAAAATATGCTGTAACTTTCCAGAAACAGTAAACAGTCTCCCAAAAGATAAAGCCGTACTTACCGGAACGCCTATCCGTCAGGAGCTTCTTCACGGAGACAAGGAACGCGCCCGCACATACTGTGGCTTTGACTCCGGTAAACCCGTTCTGCTTGTAATCGGCGGTAGTCTCGGTGCTGCTTCTGTAAACGAAAATATACGAAAAATTCTCCCTGAGCTGCTGAAAGAATTTCAGGTTATTCATATTTGTGGTAAGGGAAAAATGGATGAAAGTATCCAATTGACAGGTTATGTGCAGTACGAATATGTACAGGAACAGCTTCCTGACATGTTTGCACTGGCAGATGTAGTAATCTCCCGCGCCGGAGCCAACGCAATCTGTGAACTTGCCGCACTTTCAAAGCCAAATCTCCTGATTCCATTATCTGCGAAAGCGAGCCGCGGTGACCAGATTCTCAATGCCCGTTCCTTCGAACGCCAGGGATACAGCGTTGTTCTCGAAGAGGAAGAGATTACGGAGTCTACTCTGATGGAAGCAATCCGCAAACTCTATCTTGAGCGAGACAAGTACATTTCAGCTATGTCCGCAGGTAAAAATCTGAATTCCATCCAACATATTGTTGAATTAATTGAAGAATGTAGTCATTCCTGATGTTTACAGCATACCTCTGCCAAATGCAGAGGTATGCTTTTCGTTAAATCAATCTTTCTCCAGTCTTGCAAGCTCTTCCAAAAGCCATTTCTTTGCTCTTAGGACTCTGTTATTAACATTATTTCTTGTATAACCAAATTCCCGTGCGACTTCATCGGTAGGAACACCAAGCATGATCACCTTCATAAAAACCTCATAGTTCACAGGATTCTTCTGATGAAGATTTTCGAATGCCATAGTTATGTACTGTGCTTTTTCCATTCCAAGCAATGCTGCTTCTGCACTCTCCACACTTTTATATTGCAGTTCAGAAACCTCATTATCAAACATTACTTCCCGCTTGACATAAGCTTTTCTAAGATAATCTCTGCCTTTATTGGTTGTTTCTGTAATTACCAGCCCATATAGCTTTCTTTCACTGGAAATATCCAGTCTCTCTTTGATTCTGTAAAAATATAGAAATACTTCCTGCGTAACATCCTCCGCTGTAAAATGACTTTGTACAATTTTGCTTGCAATTTTAACTGAGACATCATAGTAACGCCTGTAAAAAGCTCTGAATTCTTCACTATTCATCTCTTGTACCTTGTCCTGATCAACAATTCATTTTTTCCAGAATTTCATTTTTCATTTCATCGGTTAATGTCCCTGGTTTCCAGGTGATTCCAACCTGATCCCCCTTATATCTGGGAATCAGATGCATGTGGAAATGAAAAACAGTCTGACCAGCCTGTTCTCCATTATTCTGCACAATATTGAAACCATCGCACTTCAGTACATCTGTCATCTTTGTTGCCATTTTTTTTGCCAGAATCATTGCTTTGGCAGCCATTTCATCAGAAATTTCATAAATATTAGCAGCATGCGTTTTCGGCAGAATCAATGCATGTCCCTTACTTGCCGGACCAAGATCCAGAATTACTCTGAAATCTTCATCCTCATATAATGTTGCTGCCGGAATTTCTCCATTTGCAATTTTGCAAAAAATACAGTTGTCCATAGTCTTTCTCCTCCCAAAAAGATATATAAATAATACGTTTAAAAATACTCAAAATCACATTTTTATCAAAATTTTTTTCTAATTTTTTTCCGTCGAACATTGTCGATTTTTTTAGTACGATTTTGTTTGTTATTTTGCGGCTCAGATGTTACACTTCCCATGAGGTGATCTTATGCAAAATAATATAGCAAAACCACAAGACGACTTTCGTCTGCTTCTTTCCAGATTTTCTCACGAAATCCGCAATCCCATATCGCTGATCAACAGCGAGCTTCAGATGATTGAAGACAGCCACCCTGAAGTTGCAGCCTACAGCTATTGGAATGATATCCTGGATAATCTGGAATATACCAAAGTCCTTTTAGACAATCTCTCTGACTACAATAACGCAGACCGGCTTATGCCTCAGAAAACAGATATGTACCATTATCTTTCTTCGGTTATTTCCAGTATCCGTCCCACTTATGAGTATCTGGGAATCACTTTGGATAGTCAGATTCCGGAAACACTGCCTGCCATGTATATTGATCGGGTAAAACTAAAGCAAGCTCTTTTAAATCTGCTGCGCAATGCTTCTGAAGCAGTTGAATTTCCCAATGGAAAAGCAGCGTTTCTTGTTTCCTCACAGAATGGCAGTATTCATATTGCCATAAAAGATAATGGCTGTGGAATACCGGCAGATCAGCTTGAACAAATTTTTACCCCATTTGTTACCTTCAAGAAAAATGGCACCGGTCTTGGTCTGGCAATTACCAGGCAGATCATTCAGGCTCATGGCGGTCAGATTCAGGCTGAAAGCACCCCCGGGCAAAATACTGTATTTCACATTTTTCTGCCGGAAATCCTTCCGGGATGAAACAAAAGAATCGCAAGGATAAAACCACAGATCAGTCCGCCCACATGGGCTGCATTATCCACACCGGTGCTTGTAAAACCAAAATACAGGGAAAATCCAGCCATAATCATCATCTGACGCACTGAAATATCCTGGATGCGTCCACGGCTTCGTATCACTACATAGAGCATTGCTCCCATTACTGCAAACACTGCACCGGAGGCTCCTGCCGATACTGCATATTCGGATTTTTTTGTTTCCAGCAAAAGAGATAGAACATTACCGCCAAAGCCGCCTAAAAGATAAACCAGAATAAATTTTAATTTTCCCAGTACCGGCTCCAGGCGCTGTCCGAGAACAAAAAGGATCAGCATATTATTCGCAATATGATAAATTCCAAAATGCAGGAACATACATGTAAAAAGTCTATATACCTCACCATTTTCAAGAATAAGAGGTGGATATGCTGCTCCGCATGCAATCATATGTGCTGTATTCTCGGAACCGCCTGTAAAATCTACAATAAGAAATATAAGTATATTGAGAAGTATAAAAAGAACCGTCATAGGTTCTTTTTTTATTTCTTCCAAGAAATCACCTCGATGAATAATTTTTAATTTACTATATTTTAAAATGCGCCATTACTTTCTGATAATATTGTAAGTATAGCACAATTTCTCTGATACCTCAATATTTTTATGCAAGATGGATAAGAGCAGAGATGTTGGGGCAAGCATCCCCCAACTATCGCAATTTATTTCAAAAACACATATCGTGCCTGAGCAAAATCTACTTCGTCCTGATCCTGAAGACAATACTCTTCAGCACCCTTTAACATCTTTCCATTTACAGAGGTTCCATTACGGGAATTCAAATCTGTAAGATAATATTCTCCGTCCCGTTTTCTGATTTTTGCATGTATACGGCTTACAGTTGGAAGATCAATTACTGCATCTGCAGCGGTCTCCATCTTTCCAATTACAGTCAGCTCCTCCTGCAGATAAATAGTGGCAAGCTCTCCGGCTTCCCGACTTACCAGCGTTGCAGGACCGGCTACAATATTCGCAGACAAAACAACAGTTTCTCCAAAATTAACCTTTTCTTTGTTCTGCAATTCATCTATGCATTTATCTTTTACATAATTTTCTTCATATTTTTTGACAGTTTTCTCCTCTATGGCATTTTCTTTTTGAGCATATCCGGCAAAATCTTTATTTTGTTTCTTTTTCCAAAACGACAACAGCCACACATACAGCATACCAATTCCCATAGCAGCTGCTATGCCCCCAAGCACTGCTGCTGTAGAAATTCTGGGTAAGTATCCCAATGTCTCGGCTATAATTACCAAAAGTGCCACAGCTGCAACAGATATGCACCAAATAAAAATTCCCTTTTCAGTTGATTTCCCAGGCTTTCTGTTTTCTTTTAAGGCATCCTCCTGCCACATAAGATTTTCCGATTCAATCAGACTATCCGATTCTTTATTTAGCTTCTTCTGTTTTTCAGCAGGTTCCGTCTCTATCTCTATTTTTTGATTTTCCATAAAATTACAGTCTGTTTCCTTTTTTTCCTGTTTCACCAGAGATTCCGACTGCGTTTCCTGGCGTTCCTTATATAATTCCTGCTTAATATTTTCCAGATGAAAGCTGTCCTCCAAAGCTCTTCTGTAAATCCCATAACCTAGCATTACAGCTCTGGCATCTTCATGATCGATTCTTGGAAGAAGATATTCTGTCAGTTCCTGAAATTCTTGCCGTACTTCCTGATCATATCCCGGCAAATAGCAAAAATATATTTGTTTTTTCTCCACATCCACATACATATATTCCGGCTTTAGAATCAGTCTGGAGGGGTTCAGCAAATACTCTGACATCTCTTCCATTGCCTGAATGAAGCTTCCAAGAATCATCTGAAGATCCTCATAGCCAATTTTCTTTTCTTCATATAGAGATAAAACCGACTGCTTTGACGTAATGTCAAAGCAAACCATAAACTGCCCATCCACTCCCTGTACCTTGCATTTCAAAACAGAAGGAATTGTATTTCCCACAAGCATTCTGATTTGATAAGATGAAGTATCCGGCTCTTCCTCTTCATATAACACCAGATAGTTCCCATTAATATCCCTTTTATATTCTGTTTTCATTTTTACTTATTCCCCCCTTATGCTTTCTGACGCACTTTTTGCCTTGCGTATCCAGGATACCGGATTAATCACTTTCACCGTTTCCTGTATTTGCAAATGGCTGCCAAAACCACCGTAAACAGAAAATGTATCCAGATCGTAGGTAACCTGTATGGTTTTCCCGGCACTGACCTGGGTTTTTAAATCTTTGCTCCCGAAAAATCCTGTATCTCCAAGTGCTTTTGCCCGCTCCAAAGCAATAGTCTCACAGCTTCCCTCCGGAACTGCAGCTTCCATGCTTCCGGAAAGTGCAGCTTCATATGCCGCCGCAGTAAGCCAGGCTCTGTTATGTACATAAAAAAACAAATACAATACTGACATAAGCACCAGCAAAAGCACTGGCATCAAAAGCGCAGCTTCTATTGTCATACTTCCTTTTTGCAGCTGTTTTTTCAATAAATCAACCCTCCTATATATCCCAGCAAAAGAAAAGGTACAAACGGAATTTCTGTCTTTTTTCTTATTTTTCCCAAGGCCAGCAGAAAAAAACCGGATATGCCACAGCACAGAAGCCCCAGCATAAGGACTGATAATAATTGTGAGAAAGTCAATACGGTTCCAAGTGCAGACAGAACCATTCCATCTCCCATTCCAACTTCTCCTTTTGAAATTATACTCAGAGCGATTAGCAGAATTCCTAAACTCACCGCTCCAAGCCACTCTAAGCATATGTTTTCATTAAAAACAGCCCTGGCAATCCCCCATATAGCAAACAGACCAATAGCCGGGACAGAAATTTCTCTTTTCCTGATATCCTTCCAACTGTTTATTCCAAGAAAAGCAAGTACAAAAAATTCTTCCACCTTCATTACTCCTATATTTTGATTTTTGTCGTACAGCCAAATTATCCACAGCTTTTACATGCTGACAGATCAGAGACCTTTGATTCTTTCACCAGCCGAATCGTTCTTTTTAAACCACTGCAGGTTCTGACATTATGAAATCGATTTCCCGATTTTGTGATGTAAACATAACTTCCCGGCTTCTGACCTCTGCTGCAGCTTTCACATGCATAATATTTTTCTCCGGAGGTATTTCTTTTTGATGCAGCCTCTGCTCCTGCTATCCTGGAAACCGATAATTTTAAATGACTGCAATTCAGATTTTTGTGATACACCGTGCCGGAGGCAGTCACATATACCATCTTTTCGGGCGTTTGATCTTCCCCGTTTTCTTCCCAGCAGGTTCCGGTCCAGGCATGAACCTTTACAGTATTGTGGTGCCATTTTGTTGGCAGCGGTATCATTCCTCCCACTGGCTTATAAGAATAGACATCCGGAAGCGTAATTTCTTCTGTTCCGCCAACTGCATAAGTATACATTCCTGCTTCTTTTGCATTCTGACACAGCTTACTAAGATGTTCTGTCTGCAGTTTATACACATCCATAAAGGAAATCATAGTTACCATTGTCAGGAAAAACAGCGGCAATACCAGCGCAGCCTCTACTGTAAGGCTGGCCTTCTTGCCCTTCCTGTACATTGCTTTAAAAAAGGCGCACAAAGACGTTTTCCCGAAAAGGTTCTGTGCCAAAGCCGGGGATGCTTTTGCACAGTGGCTTCCCAGAGAACTATTCCTTCTTGTTTTTCGCCATTTCAGGCTCTGTATGTCTTTTTTCAGCATTATTTCATCCAATATTCCAGCTCCTTCCCGAAAAAACGTCTCTCTGCGCCTTTTTATTTTCTCAAATATAATGGTATGCTCTTGTCACCGTAAAGGTTTTCCTCTTATTTGCTCTCACATCAACAGACGCTTCCAATGCAGTAATACAGTGATCCAGCCGGAACCAGTCCCAGTTCTTTACCTTGCGCACAGAATTTTCCACCATATCCATACCGCCATTTATTTTTTTTGCCTTTGAACAGGAAAAAAGAAAAATCTGCAGATAATCTTCGTAAGAAGCTCCTTTTTCATCTGTCCTTCTTACTGTATCCAGACTATCAAACAATGCCGGTAAATTTCGCAGCGATAACTGCCAATCCTCTGCACTTTTTACAACAGGAACCTTTCCACCGTCAAAAAGTTCCCGTACATCCAGCACACTTTCTGCAAAAGTCCAGCATAAAATCAACGCACTTTTTATTACTGCAGCTGCAGGAGGTATAAGAAAACTGGCTGCAATAGCTGCTGCAACAGATGTCACCTGCGACATTTTTATCGGATCTGCTATCAGTCCGGCCATATTGATTCCTTCTCTCACCCGAAGCAATTTATTCGCTATTGCCCTCAGATTTTCTTCATCACTGTCTTTTCCATTAATTATGTACTCAATCTGGTATTCCAAATCTCCCTGACCTGGTTTCATATAATTTCCCAGCTTTTCCATCAAATACTGCTGATATAACATCTGAGATGTAACTGAGCTGTCTGTTTTCACAAAATCTTCCATTACAAACCCGCTTTCCAGTTTTCTCCCGGAAACAAATCCCTTGCTATCTGCTTTCTTATCTGAAATCGCTTTCCACGGAGGTACTACCAAATCCAGGATTCCCATCCGCCTTATATTACGGATAGCAGGAATGGGATTTTCAACCTGAGCAGGTTCATATCTTTCACCTGTACCTGAAGATGCAGTTCCATCAGAAAAACCGCTGGAATCCACTGTCCCCTGTTCTTCTTTTTTCATTTCATCAAATGCTTCCTGACTTTTCTCCTGCGCAGAATTCATTTCAGACTCATAATTTTCAATTGTTCTTTTTTCTTCCAATTCATTTCCTTTGTTTTCTGCTTCTTCCGTTTTTCTTCCTGTGCTGCGCATTTTATCTAAAAGAAGAGCGGCTCCATGGCTGCCAAGAGTATCCTTCATATACTGAACTGCTTGCCGGTAAAAAACTTCACCATCTGAATCTGTCATCAGAAGATAACCGGATATACCGCCCTGCTGTACTGACAATTTCTGACTGTTCTGATTCATCACGGGCCTCATATAAGCTTCCAGATTATCATATATCGCCGCCAGATTCATTTCCTTTCCCCCATGAGCTCCATCAACAGCAAACAGATCATAGTCCTTTAAAAGGTACTTGTTGTATTGTCCAAACAAAGAATATAGCCCAACATCCATACCATTTAATATTTGTGTTCTTGCCGCTGCCATTCTCGCTGACTCGAGTCCTGAGCTCAGCAAAGATAAAATAAGGCCAAGCGTTAGTGCCAGAAAAACTGTAATACTTCCTTTTTTCACCATGGAGCACCTCTCCTTTTTACTTCACTTTGATATTACGGGTTTGCCTAAATCGAATTGCTTTGTTTTGTGATCTTTGACAGAATGTTTTCCACAAGACTGGTAAGCTGGTCTTTAAAAATCATGACCAGACCAATAAGAACTACAAGAATCAAAATAATCTCAACCACACCTACAGCATCTTCCTCATGCAAAAAATCTTCTGCAAATTTCCGAAGCATTCTCATTTCTTCACCTCCTTCTGCCTGTAAAATTTCTTCGGGATTTATTCGGAGCAATCCGAATCAGATTTCCCTCAGATTGGATTTATCCATAAAAGGACAGACAGGCAGGAAGCATGATAATTGCCATTACTACCCCGAGCATAAGTGCCATTGGAACCAGCAGCTTAGTTGTGGCCGCTTCCCCTAACACTTTTGCTTTTCTTTTCCTGTCATCCCAGGCCTCCACAGATTCCTTTTCCAGCATTTCTCCCATCTGGCGACTGCCTTTCTGAAGATTCTGGATCAAAAGCGTTGCAAAGGTTTTATATTTTACATGACCGCATCGCTCACCAAATCTTCTGTACGCTTCCATTTCAGAAATTCCGCTTTCCATTTCATTACATGCGGTTACAAGCTCCTCGTATGCTGCTCTCTTTTGGTTTTTCTGTTTATAATCCACCGTCATTTTGCGAAAAGCATTCCTGACAGTCATTCCAGCCTGTACCAGTAAAGTAAATTTCATAATCAATCCCGGATAATCCATCATCAGCTCCTCGTATCTTTTTACCCTTGCATTCTGTTCTTCCCTGGCTGTCATAACTATGATTGAAAAAGCAGCTGCTACAGCCATTGCAGCAAGAAGATTTCCGGTATTATCATAAGGCATTTGCCACTCTAACGCCTTTCC
This sequence comes from uncultured Blautia sp., assembly GCA_934358405.1. GTDB lineage: Bacteria > Bacillota > Clostridia > Lachnospirales > Lachnospiraceae > Blautia_A. The sequence goes on along the minus strand of CAKRKL010000006.1, from coordinate 10,451 downwards.
ATTCCAGTTGGCCGGCAAATAATAGTAATCCTGATCTGCCTTCCTGCTGTTATATTTCGCAACAAATTCCAGCAGCTGTTGTTCTCTTTTTTCTTCCTCTGTCAACACCTGTGACTGTACGAGTTCTTCCTCTTCCATTTCTTTTTCCGGAATCTGAACATAGATGCTGCCTGTTTTTTCGCCATCCACGGATACCATGAATTTCTCTTCATAAGAATTTTTCTCCTTTTTCAGTTCATAACCATTCTGATATATTTCACCGCCGCCTTTGGTACAAGTCAAAGCAAGTCCCATTATGTTTCCGGTCAGTGCAACTGCAAAGAACAATCTTCTTCCTTTTGGAGTTCCAATTTGTTCCACATGCAGCCATCCCATCTGATATCCGGCTGCCATAAAAAATAAAATAACAAAAATAACAATATGGAGCCACATCCACTACACCTCGATTTCTATAATTCTCCTGCCCATCCAATATGCAGTTCCATATACTCCCAGGCACACTGACATAGCGCATATGCCAAAAGGATTTCCATACAACATATCCAGAAATCCAGGAGATGCCAATTGAAGATAAAGAATGATTCCGGCAGGCATAAGGCTCATGATCATCTGCTCAGACTTTTTGGCAGCCAGCGTGGCTTCAATCTCTTTCTTTACATCAATCTTATCTCCCAGCATTCTGGCAACCTTCTGAATCACGTTTCCAAGATCTCCTCCGCTTCTTTTGGCAGTATATAAAACAGAGGCAAAGTTTTCGATGTCTTCAACTTTGCATCTTCTACCAAGATCCAGAAACAACTCCTCCACAGGAACACTTACTTTCTGCTGATTCTCTATGTAGCGAAATTCTTTTACAATATCCGCGTTTTTCTCATACAGCTGTTCCAAATCCCTGGTGCATGCGGAAACTGCGTTTTCTACTGAATATCCGGCCTGCACAGCTACACTCATAGAATTCAAGGCATCACGGAACTGATAGTTAAGTCTCCTTTTCCGTTCCCGTATAAGCTGTTTCTTTTTCCATTTTAAATAAAGCACAGAGGCTGGAATTGCAGCTGACAGCATCCACAGATTTTTATAAAAAAGATAATCCAGCACTGCGCATAGCGCAGCACACTCCACCACATATCGGATTTTTTCTTTAACAGAATACTGATATGTCTCATAATCCGAATTATTTTGACTCATAGCTTCACCCCCGCACGTTCCAGCTTTTCTTTATGCATCAAAGGCTCCATCTTCACAAGCCCGTTTTCTTCCTGCCACTGATACAAAGACTGAATTACTATTTCACCATCTTCATATCCACACACCTCTGAAATCTCCAGGAGTTTCCTGGAGCGGTCACGCATACGCCCCAGATGAATCAAAATATCCACTCCGGAAGCAATCTGTCTGCGCACAGCCTGTAACGGAAGATCCAGATCTGCCATCAGTGTCATGATTTCCAATCTTGCCAGCATATCTTTGCTGCTGTTGGCATGTGCTGTTCCAAGACTGCCCTCATGTCCTGTGTTTAAAGCCTGCAGCATATCCATTGCCTCTCCGCCTCTGACCTCACCAACAATAATCCGATCAGGACGCATTCGAAGTGCAGACTTAATAAGATCCCGAATGCTTACAGCCGGTGCGCCGTTAACAGTAGCTGCCCTTGCTTCAAGGCGAACCAGATTTGCAATTCCCTGAATTTTCAATTCTGCATTGTCCTCTATTGTAATGATCCGTTCATCTTTAGGTATATATTCAGACAATGCTCCAAGAAATGTAGTTTTTCCGCTTCCTGTGCCGCCTCCGATTATAATAGAATAACGGGCTCTTACCAGTTTTTCTAAAAATTCAGCGCATTCCGGTGTCACGCTTCCTAATTCTACAAGCTTTTCCATAGTAATGGGTTTGTCCGGAAATCGCCGTATCGTCAAAATAGGTCCGTTCAAAGCTACCGGATAAATAACCACATTGACTCGTGCTCCGGTTTCCAGCCTTGCATCTACGATGGGACTTGATTCATTTACAATACGATTGCATTTTCCTACAATCTGTTGAATTACATCCTCCAGTTTTTCCTGATCCGTGAAAGACTTTGGCCATTTTGTCAGCCTCCCCTTTTTTTCCACAAAAATAGAATCCGGACCATTTACCATAATTTCTGTCACAGTTTCATCTTCAATCAATTCCTGCAGTACATCCAGCTTCCTGACGGAGTAAAAAAGCTCCTGACGAAGCTGCACCTTCTCTTTCAGGCTTACACCGGATTCCCGAAGGCTATCCAGAATCAGTTCATCAATTGTATCCAGTATTTCCTGATCTGTAAGTTCTCTGTAAACATCCAGTTTTTCCATTAACATTTGTCTCAGTTTTCTAAATGTTTCCTGGCTCATTCTCTTTCCTTTCTCAAAATCTCCCTGACATAATCTCCAAGTTCACTCCACAAAAGTCCCTCAATATAATTCTCCGGCGAAATATTTCCCCCATGAAAAGGGGGCCGCAGCTTCGTAGTTTTGGTAAGAATCTGCGGATAATCCCAGATTCTTACCAGATTTTCAAACTGGGAAATTTTTGAAACAGATATGATGTCAGATAAAACCGGCATATAAATTCGCTTACACATTTCAAGCATTTGTAAAATGCCATCAACAGCTCCGCCTATATCCAGAATTATCACCTCATAATTACTGCGGCATACGATTTCCTGTATTAATTTTTCCCAGTCCTTCCACTCAGTTCCCCTTATGTCCTCTGGTGTGCGTACAGGTGGTATATAATCCAGGTTATTTACCGTTTGTATCATCCCATTCATCTTGTAAACCAGATTTCCATTCTCCTGCCGTACAAAATAAAGAAGATCACTTAAATTCTGAGAAAACCCCTTGCCAAGCATTTCCTCAAGACCTGAATATTCTTCAAGGTTTAAATATAAAACAGCATGTTCTTTGGCCAGAATTTGCCCCAGACACAGAGCAAATGAAGTTTTCAGGCAGCGTCCTATTGGAGAATATATCCCATATATTTCAGTAGTCTTCTTGGGCAGCGGAAAGGTTGTTTGTGTCACTGCTTTCTCTGCTCCGTAGCATGCCATTACTTCCCTTACCACATCGGAAGAAGCCTGATACTTGTATACACTTGGATATCGATCCAGCTCCGGTGGGTGCACTCCCTCCGAAAGTATAACAATTTTACCAATTTCCATTTCCTGTACCTGTCTGCACATGGCCTTCTGGGAAATCAGCAGCAACTCAATATGAATATTTTTCCCATAGGCAATCAGACTTTCTACTGTTGTAAAGGCCTGAATCTCAAATGGAATATTTTTCTTTTGATTAAGATAATCCATAAAATTCAGGGCATAGTCCACTTCAAGGTCACAAACTGCAAAAATATTCTTTTTCAATAGATACCTCCTGCATAAAGCAATGCACTTAAAAATATGGGAACTGTAAAGTGAAAATTTTCCAGCGGCATGCCGCTTTTACGATAGGACTTTCTTTCTCCTGTTTTGAGAAAATCACAGACATAGCAAAGTAAATACTGGATTCTTTGGCAGATCATACCATTTGAAATCATAAGAGCCGCTGAAATCACAGCGCCAATCAGAAAGGAATAAAAAATGCAGCTTAAAATTTTCCCCGGTCCCAGAATGCTTCCCATAACACAGAGAAGCTTAATATCTCCGGCTCCCAGCATTCTGAATAAAAACAGCCAACCCAGCACCAATAGCGGAGTACACAAGCCGCAAATCAAGGCTGCCAGTCCATCTGCACCTTTCTCCGTAAGCTGTACAAAAGAGCTGATGACCAGACAGAACAAAAGCCACCCGTTATCCACTTTTTCCCGCCGAAGATCCATTGCCACCGCACATCCGGCTGCAATGACAGGAAAAATCATATAAAAAAGCATTGACGGTTTTCCCCCTTCTTTCATATCTGTTTTCTTCTCACTTGCAGAAGGGTCTTCTTTTGTATCAAATAGATGTAAGAAGCTATTTGGCCTTAATATCATCTTATATTTTATCTTTAGTAAAATTGGGAATAGTCAATCTGAACAGACGACTTTAGCACCAGATGACTTCTGGTGAGTCTTATTATAGGGTCTGATTTTCTATTTGTCCAGTCTTTTTTTCAGATTTTTATTAAAAAACTATAAATTCATTTTCAAAAGTAGTATACTGGAACAAGGAGGAATTATTATGACAATAATGACATGTTTAGGAGACAGCATTACCGATTGCGGCCACTGCTTTTCTTCAGATTCTCTTGGCAGTGGATATGTGAAAATGCTGGCAGACCGTTTCCGCCAGGAGGGACTTCAGGTTCAGATGCGAAACTGCGGAACAGATGGATTTACAGTGCTTCGTCTGCTGCAAAAAATAAAAGAAGACAAAAACATAACAAGTAATATTATAACTGTTCTGATCGGAATTAATGATATAGGAATGATGATGAATACAAACCGCACACCATTTCAGCAAAATGAAATGATGGATTCTTTTCAAAAACACTATTCCGATCTTTTAACAATATTAACAAAACAGTCCTCAAAAGTCATTCTTATAGAGCCTTTTGTGTTCGACTGTCCGGCCTTTTACCAAAATTGGAAGCCTCTTCTAAAAAAAATGTGCCGGATTATCCAACAGCTTGCGCAGCACTATCAGCTTCCGCTTATTTCGCTGCAAGGTCAGCTGGATGAAATGGTTCGCCGTTACGGATATTCTGCTATAACCACTGACGGAATCCATCTTACCAGCCAGGGACAACAATTCCTTTCTCAGTGCCTTTATAGTTGCATTACAGAGCACAATTATGTATAATTTCCATAAAAATTCTAAAACAAAGAAGGTTTTTTAAATGGATAAAATAATTAAAGAAATAGAAGATATGTCTTTGAATGCATGGCCCTCTCACAAAATGGAACTTTACGATGGATGGATTCTTCGTTTTTCTTATTTTTACACCCATCGAACCAATAGCGTAGAGCAATTCGGTACTTCCACTCTCCCCTGGAGAGAAAAAGTATCTTTTTGTGAACAGGAATATTCTCGTCTTGACAGTCCTGCTATTTTCAAAATCAGCCCATTAGTTTCTCCTGATTTTGATTATGTTCTGGAAAATCGCGGATATGAAATCCAGCATACCACCAATGTTATGGCTGCTGATCTGGAGCATACTGACCTTTCAGCGGCTTGCAGCCTGGTAACACTTACAGATGACATTCCCGATGTCTGGATTGAGAGCCTTTTTGATCTGAAGGGCACCACTAATCCAATTCACCGGGCTGTTGTTCCTTCTATGTACCGCGCAATCGTAAAAGACACTATATGCGCATCCATCCAATATGAGGGGAAAATTATTGCCACAGGACTGGGAATTCTTGACCGTAATTATATTGGCTTATATGCAATTCATGTAAGAGAAGATTTCCGCCACAAAGGATATGCACGCCAGATCTGCACTGCACTGCTTAGTGAAGGAAAAAAAAGAGGAGCTACACGGGCTTATCTTCAGGTTGTAGAAGGAAATACACCTGCACGTAATCTTTATGAATCCCTGGGGTTGAAGTATATTTATACTTACTGGTTCCGGGTTCAGACACAGCATAACATCTTCCCAAATACATAAATCGTAAAAGACTGTGAACCGGTGCTTTACATAGTGCACAGATCCACAGTCTTTTTTGGGGAATCATATTTTTTAATTACATTCTGCTTTTATACGGTTTTCTTTTCCAGTTTGGTTGGTCTTACATTTCCAACAACCATACTTGTCAATGGACTAAAGTAAAGAAGACTTGTCAGAACACAGTAAATTGGAGTCATAATTGCAAACTGTACAAGGCGTCCCGGCATGATTCCGTAGAAGCTTGCTCCAATCATTACCAGCCCTGCAGTAGTAAATCCAAGAGTGCCTACTACACCGGAAAGCACAATTCCGGCACACATAATTGCAGTTTTTACCTTGCGGCTCTTCTCAATCATCAGTTTACCTGCAAATCCTGCAACTACACCCCAGGTAATTGCAGATAAAGTGATCAGCGGATTCACTCCATAGCCTTTCATAAAGCATCCGATGATGTCTGCCACGCCACCTTCTACACCGCCTGCAACAGGCCCCATCCAAAGTCCTGCAAGCACAGTAGCAATAGTTCCAAGGGTGATACGATATACACCAAGGTCAATTACCAGCACACGAGATAAAACCAGCTGGATTGCAACCAGCAGTGCCAGAAATACAAGAGTCTTAACACTCCATGTCTGTTTGTTTTTACGCATAATAAAAACACCTCCATAATGATTAAAATAACAGAGTAGTTACCATAAATAATAATCCCTCCACATTATGAGATGTTCTCATATGTAGCAACGGGTGCGGAAAATATATCGTAAGCAATCTTGTGCTTTTCGTTTCACGGCGACTCCCCAGCCAATGAACACTTGACGCATAAATTCCTACTTCGCTATTATTTATTTAAGCCGATTATAGCACAAAATATGGAAATTTCAATATATTTTTGTTATAATATTTTTATCGAATTACGATAATGTCACTGTTTTTTATTTTGTGTATACTCCTTCGCTTTTAGCATATTCTAAAAGTAACCTCTTCGGGAATGTCTTAATCAAAGACTCCTGAAGCAAATTTCCAGGAAAAGGAGTATCATTTATATGAGTGAAAAGCATTTTATCCAGTCACCTAAAAATCAGCAGACTTCTATTCATAATCCGTATAATGTTTATTATGATAATTACCTTAACACCAATGCCACTACAGAATGTACAGGATTAGGCTACCGCATGCCCGATAACCTTGAGGAATGGGATGCCTACCGACAAATTTTTGATTTTTCTCCTGTGCCTTTTCTGGATTCGGAGGATATGAAATACGAATGAAAAAATTAACACAGCTATTTGTTTGTTCCTGTACATTGCTTTCAATGTCCGGATGCGTTGTTCGTGATACCATTACTGATTATATAACACCAACACAAAACACTGTCCAGGAAGCTCCTGCCGCACCTGTGCAGCGTGTTTATATGGATGAAGTCAAAGGAGTTCTGCAGGACTTCACAGGCACAACCCTGACAATGAACAGTCAGGAACAAACCTATGTTTTTGATTTATCAGAGGCTACCCTTGAATGCGAAGATGGCATGATAGCCGGAGATGAAATCAGTGTTATATATGAAGGACAATTTTCTAATGATGACACCAGCACAGTCAAAGCACTAAAGGTAGTTGATGACTTCCACAAAAAAGAACAGCTGGAAGTCCACAAGGCTTATGGAGAAGTGCAGTCGTTGACCCCAAATACTATCACCCTGAAAAATGAAAAAGGTCAAACAATCATCTATCCTATAACCGGGACTGAACAATATTATCAAAACGGAATTCGACAGGGTGCGTGGGTTTATCTGTATTTCAAGGGAGAAGCCTTATCTGGTCCCGATGGACAGCAGGCTGCCCTTAATGTTAATCTTCTGAAGGTGTTAAGTGTTTCTGACATTGATCCCCTGACTCTGCCTGAGCCAACTCCCACACCGGAGCCATCTCAGGAAATTTCCTCAGACATGCCTCAGACGCAGCAGCTTCATGCCACAATCCAGAATATTTCCTCGAATATATTGACTGTATCTCCTTCCGGGTCTGACAGTTCATTAAATATAGACCTGTCACAAATTCCATCTTATTTCAAAGGTGGAACTGCGCCAGGCTCCTATGTAACAGTCTTCTATCAGGGACAATATCAGGAAAATTCTTTGGAGGGAATGGTCATTACCGCTGTTACCGGAGACGATCCGGATTCTTTCAGAAGCCGCAACCTTACTTACACTGTCAGTGGTGCAATTACAGGACATACTTCCAATACGGTAACTCTCCAGACGCCAGAGGGCGCAACCATCACCTGTTTCACGGAGGACGCTGCAAATACTTCAACCAGTGGTTTCGCTGCAGGTGCCGGTATACGCATTACGTTTGATCCAACAAAATCAAGACAATCCAATATTTATACATCTATTAAAATTCAGGACGCTTAAAGGTGTCCTGAATTTGTTTCTCCCCTTCTTCAAGCCAAAGTCTGACAGGATCTGAGAGACCCAGAATATCCGAAAATGCCTTATACTCTTCCTGAAGCCCTTTTCCATGACGCACTTGATAGGCACCTGCATCACTTCCCAGCGCAGTTTTTACATTATACTTATACGCAAGCCGCAAGTTCTCTTCTGCCAACTCTATAATAGGCTGTAAAGTCAGATTTTCATATCTTCCGCAATTTCTCAGATTGCGGACTGTCACAAGTGTGGGAACCCATACCGTGTTGCTGTCGGCAAGCATCCGTACCGTTTTCTCATCCATATAGTTACCATGCTCCACAGAGTCTACACCTGCCTCGATGGCATTTTGAACCCCGACAGCACCATTGGTATGACTCATTACTGCCATGCCTTCCTCGTGAGCAATATGCACCATTTCACATACTTCTTCTTTTGTAAGAGGTTCCCCTGTCACGTTTCCGTGGTTATTAAAATCCAAAAGTCCTGTAGTCATAATCTTAATAAAATCAGCACCTTCACATTTGGCTTCCCTGACCAGAGCAGCATACTCTTTTATATTATTAAAGCCTTTCCCCACAATTGAGCCATAGTGTCCGTTTTTATGGATAGCAAAAACAGGTGTACGATAGTCAATTCCATATTCCTTTGCTATCATTTTGGCCCTTTTTGAAACGCCAAGAGCATCTCCACCATCTCGCACAAAGGTTATTCCCAGTTCCTGATATGCTTTCAGATTTCTTCGAATTGCATCTTCATTTACCTTATCCTTATGAAGTGCGATCGCCTTTTGATAATTCACACCATCCATGATGATATGAGCATGACATTCACCGAACATTTATTTTCCCTTCTTTTAAAGTATATTTTTGCTGAAAAATTTTTTCAAATATGCTCAGATTCAGCAAAAAAGGCACGGATTTTTTCTTCAGAGGCCTGAACAGAGCCTTGAACAAAAAACGGTTTTCCTCCGCCCCGTCCATTTAACGCAGCATTCATTTGCTTGGTAAACTGGCGAAGATCTCCATTCTTTTCTCCCATGGCATATTTATAGCTTCCATCTGTATTTTGGGAAAATACGGCACAAAGTCCCTTGCAAACCTGCAAGACAGCATCCGCAAGCTTCTGAACGCCTCCGGCTTCCAGTCCTTCCTCAAATAGCAGCGGATTCTCACAGTCCTTCCATTTTGCAGCTTCATTCACGATAAAATTCTCTTCCAATCCATGAACTCTTCCCTTCAGCGTAAAGTTCTCATCCTGAAGCCGCATTACTGCCTGTGCAGTCTTGTCTATCTTGGCAGAAAGCTGCACAGAAATCTGACGGTTCTGATCATTCACCATGTTCAGATAATCAAGCACCCTTTTGCCTGCAAGCATTTCCATACGCACGCCATCACGAAACTTAACAACTGACAGAAGCTTAACCATTCCAATCTCACCAGTATGAGTCACATGGGTTCCACAGCATGCACAGGTATCTGCTCCCGGAAATCTGACAATACGTACCCATCCAGAAAGCTCCTTCTTGCTTCTATATTCCATTTCCTCAAGTTCTTCCTCTGAAGGATAAAAAATTTCCACTGCCTGATTCTCCCAGATGATCCGGTTGGCTTTTGCTTCAATCACTGCCATCTGTGTTTCATCCAACATTCCGTCAAAATCAATAGTAATTACATCACTTCCCATGTGGAAGCCCACATTATCATATCCAAAAGCTTCATGAATCAGACCGCTTACAATATGTTCACCGGAATGCTGCTGCATAAGATCAAATCTTCTATCCCAGTTGATTTTCCCCTGAACTTCCGTTCCCGGTTCTAATGCACGATCTGTATAGTGAAGCAGTTCTCCGTTTTTTTCATGAACTTCTTTAACAACAGACTCTCCCAATGTACCAATATCGCTTGGCTGCCCGCCACCTTCCGGATAAAAGGCAGTTTGGTCCAAAATCACTTCATACCCCGTCTTTCCCTGGCGGCATTCCAATACCCTGGCTGTAAATTCCTTTTTATATACATCTTCATAATATAATTTCTTTGTCTCGTACATAAATATAGTCCGTTACTGAAAACTTATAAAAAGTTATAAACTTCTATGTTCCATTCCTACTTCAACGAGTATGCTTTTGATGATATAAATATCAATCTACTCACAAGTTCTTGTACTCTCCATAGGCGTAAATTCCGGACTAACGTATCCGTACATATTTGCATTAACGTTTCAGTGTCAGCTTGCAAATTTTTCTCCATAAGTCTTGAGATTTATAGATGCCTGGAGATCTCTGTCAATCATATTCCCACACGCACATCTATAAACTCTGTCAGATAACTTCAAATCTTTTTTAATGTTTCCACAACAGCTGCAAAGCTTTGATGATGGATAAAACCGATCAGCCACAATAAGCTGGATCC
>CAKRKL010000005.1 GCA_934358405.1 uncultured Blautia sp. | reverse complement strand
GCTCTTGACCGCCTGAAGCAAGAAGGTCTCCTTTCAAACCTGACCACCCGAATCTCCATCGGTCAAGGCTACCGAAATCAAAAGGGTCTTCTTGGCATCGGTCACTGTACCAGAAGCTTTACCTGTCACCTCAAGGGCTGTCCCCCTACAGAAGAGGAAATCTATGAGTTTTTAAAAAGCTATATTACGGAAACATAATTTCAGCCCCGCAGGTTTGCGGGGCTGTTTCTATGCTTTTTGTTTTTGCTGTCCCAGAGAAATAATCCCTTTACAGAAGCTTCTTCACCATCTGGATAATCTGTTCTTTGGAAACAGTGCTGCTGTTGATGCACAGATCATACTGCAGCATATCCAGCCAGTTGGTGTCTGTGAAATATTCATAATAAGCACGGCGGTCCTTGTCGGTGCGCTTCACCATCTTGCGCACACTCTTCTCTTCACGACCGGTACGGGCCATTACCGTTTTCACTCGTTCCTCAAAAGGTGCATAGATGAACAGGCTGATATGCTTATCCTTATAATCTTTTAATATATAGTTGCCGCAGCGTCCCACAATTACGCAGTTCTCTTTATCAGCAGCTTCCAGAATGCTCTTCTTCTGCAGATCATAAAGCACATCGTTCATAGGAACAAAATGATACTCCGGATTCATCTGAAGCTCATAATCAACCGGATAAAGCCACTGGCTGGCTTTCTTCTCGTCTACTCTGGCAAACTCATCAAAGGGGATGTTTTTCTCCTTGCTTGCCATTTCAATCAATTCCTTGTCATAGAATTTAAAGCCCAGTTCCTCAGCAAGAGCCTTTCCGATAATACGTCCGCCGCTTCCAAACATACGATTGATTGTTATGATGCATTTACTCATAAACGCCGCCTCCTTTTTGATAAAAACAGTGCAAAAGGTATATTATCTGTTCTTTTTTGCATTATAACATAATTATTTGAAAATTTCTATATAATTTGCATAAAATCAAAATAAAAAAATATTCTGAATCTGTCATTTCGCTGGAAATTTGGATTTTTTCTTGTTATACTTAAAGTCGATAATAAAAGAAAGGAAATCACCATGCTTAAAATAAAAAATTATGTGAAAGCGGAATCCCTGGAAGAAGCCTATGAGCTGAACCAGAAGCGTACCGCCTGTGTACTGGGCGGAATGGTATGGCTGAAAATGGGCAATCGCAATGTAACTACAGCTATTGACCTTTCAGGCCTTGGATTGGACACCATTACAGAGACGGAGGAAGAATTTGTAATCGGCTGCATGACTCCCTTACGTGATCTGGAGCTTCACGAAGGACTTCATGCCTATACCCATGGAGCTATGAAGGAGAGTCTGCGCCACATTGTAGGCGTGCAGTTCCGCAACTGTGCTACAGTGGGCGGAAGTATCTGGGGGCGTTTTGGTTTCTCAGATGTTCTGACTATGTTTTTAGCCCTGGATACAGAGGTTGAGCTTTTTAAGGGAGGAAGAGTCTGTCTTTGTGACTTTGTAAAAATGCCAAAGGACAGAGACATTCTGGTACATATTATTGTGAAGAAAACTCCGATTAAGACTGCATACCTAAGCCAGCGTAACACAAAGACTGATTTTCCTGTGCTTGCCTGCTGTGTAAGCCTGTCTGAAGATGGCATGAAGGCTGTTTACGGTGCCCGTCCGTCTAAGGCATTTCTTCTGGAGGATGAGGAGAACATTTTGAAGGATGCGCAGACACTTTCTGAGGAAGAGAAGAAGGCAGCTTATGAGAAATTTGCAGACTATGCGGCCAAGAAGGTTCCTACCTCAGGAAATATGAGAGGAAGTGCCAAGTACAGAACCCTTCTTGTGAAGGTCCTTACAAGAAGAGCATTGGAAGCAGTGGGAGGTATGAGTGATGAAAATTAATTTTTGGCTGAACGGAGTTAAAAAAGAAGAAGAAATCCGTCCGGATACCCTGCTTCTGGATTTCCTTCGAAGCCTTGGCTGCTACAGTGTAAAAAGAGGCTGTGAGACTGCTAACTGTGGTCTTTGCACCGTTCTGGTGGAGGGAAGACCTATGCTTTCCTGTTCCGTTCTGGCAGCACGCATTGACGGCAAAAGGGTTATGACTATGGAAGGTCTTCAGGAAGAAGCCAAAGAATTTGGTACATTTCTTGCCAATGAAGGCGCAGAGCAGTGCGGCTTCTGCAATCCGGGCTTTATTATGAATGTGATCGCCATGACAAAGGAATTGACAGATCCTACAGAGGATGAGATCAAGGAGTATCTGGCCGGAAATTTATGCCGCTGCTCCGGCTTTGTGGGACAGACCAGAAGTATTCTGAAATATCTGGAATATAAGAAGAACCAGGAGAAGGAGGTGCAGGCATGAGCTATGTAAATCAGTCTTTGCAGAAAAAAGATGCCATGGCACTGGTTACAGGACAGCCTGTATATACCGATGACCTGGCACCTAAGGAATGCCTGATTATTAAGATATTAAGAAGTCCTTATGCCAATGCCTGGATAGAGGAGATCAAAACTGAGAATGCGAAGAAAACAGATGGTATTGCCTGCGTTCTTACCTGGGAAGATGTTCCGAAGAAAAGGTTTGCTTCTGCAGGACAGACTTATCCGGAATTCAGCCCCTATGACAGATTGATCCTGGATCAGCATCTGCGTTTTGTGGGAGATGCAGTAGCAATTGTAGCAGGCGAGACAGAGGCGGCAGTTGACCTTGCCCTGAAACGCATTAAAGTGAAATACCGTGTGGAAACACCGGTTCTGGATATGCATACAGCCAAAGACAATCCGGTTCTTGTTCATCCTGAAGAGAACTGGGAATCCAAGTTCCCTGTAGGTGCTGACAACAAGCGAAACCTTGCTGCCAAAGGCCATGAGGAAATGGGTGACATTGACGCTGTTCTTGCCAGCTGCAAATATACGGTAGATGAGGTTTACCATACAAAGGCAGACCAGCAGTGTATGATGGAAACCTTCCGTGCATACTGTACCAAGGATCATTTTGGAAGACTGAATGTGGTAGCCTCTACACAGGTTCCTTTCCATCTTCGAAGAATCCTTGGAAATGCCCTTGGAATTCCATCCTCTAAGATTCGTGTGATCAAGCCTCGTATCGGAGGCGGCTTTGGTGCCAAGCAGACAGAGGTTTGCGAGATTTACCCGGCAATTGTCACCTGGCTGACCGGCCGTCCGTCCAAGATCGTTTACAGCCGCCACGAGGCCCTGATCTGTGCTTCTCCCCGTCATGAGATGGAGGTCCATGTACAGGTTGGAGCGGATGAGAATGGTATTGTAAAGGGAATTAAGGTGGAAGCCCTTTCCAATGCAGGCGCATATGGAGATCACAGCCCTACAACTGTGGGTCTGACAGGGCATAAGGCCATTGCACTGTATCGGAATCTTGAGGCCTACGACTTTGATTATGAAGTTGTATACACCAATGTTCAGGCAGCAGGTGCATACCGCGGCTATGGCGCTACACAGGGTATATATGCAGTAGAGTCTGCTGTAAATGAGCTGGCGCACAAAATGAACATGGATCCTGCCAGAATCCGTGAATTGAATATGCCTGTTGAAGGGGAAAGAATGTACGATTATGACGGCAATCTGACCCACACGGCAAGCTGTACCATGGATCGTTGTCTTGCCCGTGCCAAGGAGATGATTGGCTGGGATGAGAAATATCCATGCAGGGACATGGGAAATGGAAAAGTAAGAGGTGTAGGTCTTGCCATGGCAATGCAGGGCTCCTCTATTTCTAATGTAGACGTTGGAGGTGCAACCCTGAAGCTGAATGAGGACGCTTCCTATACATTATCCCTTGGATGTGCGGATATGGGTACCGGATGTGATACGATTCTTTCTCAGATGGCAGCAGACTGCCTGGAAACGGAATTTGACAATGTGGTTGCATTTGGAGTGGATACGGATGTTTCCCCATATGATTCCGGCTCTTATGCCTCTGCTACCACCTATGCCACAGGAAATGCGGTAATCAATGCCTGCAGTGAATTGAAGAAGCGAATCATCAAGGTAGGCGCAGGACTGCTTGGGGTAGATGCAGAAGAAGCTGAATTTGACGGAAAAAGAGTTTATGCAGGGGATAAAGAGGTCAGTCTTCAGGATGTTGCCTATAAGGGAACCTGCGGCAATACGCAGGAGCTTCAGGTAACCACCGCCTTTTCTTCCAAGATTTCTCCTCCGCCGTATATGATCGGTGCAGCTGAGGTGGAAGTGGATAAAGAGACCGGAAATATTGAGCTGATCGATTATGTGGCAGTGGTAGACTGCGGAACTCCTATTAACCCTAATCTTGCCCGTGTGCAGACAGAGGGAGGGGTTTCCCAGGGAATCGGAATGGCTCTTATGGAGAATGTACAATATTCCAAAGAGGGTAAGATCCGCGAGAACTCTTTCATGCAGTACAAGATCCCAAGCCGCGTGGACATCGGAAATATCCGTGTGGAGTTTGAGAGCAGCTACGAAAAGAGCGGTCCTTTTGGAGCCAAGTCCATTGGAGAGCTGGTAATTGATACTCCTTGTCCTGCTATTGCAGATGCAGTGTACAATGCCTCCGGTGTGCGTGTAAGAGAGCTTCCGATTACCCCGGAGAAGGTTGCCATGGGAATTCTGGAAAAAGAACTGGAGAAATAATATATGGGATTTGTTTTTAAGGGAATGCTGTCAGCCATATGGCTGATGGTGCTTCCCTGGCTTGCAGGAGTTTTTTATTTTCGCAGACAGATAAGGCACTGGAGCGAATATCTTTTGGCCGGGTATGTTCTGTTGTTTGCTGTTACAGAGCTGCTCTGCCTTACGGCAATCTTTGCCGGACTGCCCCTTCATGTACTGGCAGCAGCCTACGCTTTGGTGTCTGTGCTTCTGGCTGTGGGTGGAATCCGGGTGCTTTATAAAAATAAAAAAGCCGGCAGGCCCGTCATGAAAAAGCCAAGGCTGTCAGGTGAACTGATCGCTGCCGCTGCCCTGATCCTGGTGCAGCTTGTGATCGTGGTGCTTTTTGCGCATATGGATGAGGATGATGCGTTTTATGTAGGTACAGCCACTACAGCGGTTCAGACGGATTCTGTGTATGCTGTGAATCCCTACACAGGTGCAGACTACAAAAAACTTCCAAGCCGTTATGTGCTTTCTCCGTTTCCTGCTTTTCTTGCAGTGATCAGCAGACTATGCGGAGGCTTTCATCCGGCAGTTGTGGCACATACTATTTTTCCGCCTGTATTTATCCTGCTTGCTTATCTGGTGCTTTTTTTGTACGCACGTGTATTTTTTGAGGGAAAAATAAAAGAACAGGGAATTTTTCTCATGCTCTGTGCTGTGATTCTGTGGTTTTCCGGATATTCTGTGTACAATTCGGAGATTTTTACCATGGGCAGGATCTGGCAGGGAAAAGCAGCCCTTGCAGGAGTATTTCTCCCTCTTTTGTTTTTGCTTTGCATGGAAATTCTTATGCAGGAGAAGCCGAAATATCCCTGGAGTCTTCTGTTTCTTACAAACGGAGCCTGCTGCTTATTTTCCTCTATGGGAATTATGCTGGCCCCTCTTATGATGGGAGTATTTCTCCTGTTAAGCCTAGTGAGATTTCGGAGCCTGAAAAGACTCTGGAAGGGCATTGTTTGCTGCTTGCCCTCTCTGGTGCTTGGTGCTTTGTATATTGTGGCATTTTAGAGCGTGTTTGAAAAAAGCATTATACACGTTGGATCCCATGTGTGCAGGACTTAAATACAGGAGGTAGATAAGATGAGAGAGGCAATTGCTGTGACGCTGGATGCATGGCAAAAATACTGGGGAAATGGATTTTATGAATATCTGCTTGCTGTAGCAGGCTTGTATTTTCTTATCTTTGGAAGAAAAAAACAAAAAGCAAAGGAGCTGCTTCTTTATGTGGCAGTAGTTCTTATCATATTTTTTTGTCCGGTTACGGCGTGGATCATACAAAAATGCGTGGGTGGGTCAGTTTACTGGCGTGTGCTGTGGATTCTTCCTATGACTCCGTTGATTGCTTACGGAGGAACCTGCCTGATCAAAAAAGCCGGAGAAAAGAAAGGCTTAAGTGCTGTTTTTCTGGCTGGGATGATTGCCGTTCTGGCTCTTGGCGGAGTGGGATTAAATATGCCCGGATATTATGAAAAGGTTCACAATTATCAGAAGATTCCAGATGAGTTTGCCCAGATCTGTGAAGTGATCAACAATCAGAAGGAAGAAGATGAGATTGTTTATCTGGCATCTGATGATAAGGTTTCTTCTTATGTAAGGGTATATGATCCCTCTATTCGTATGCCTTATGGAAGAGCGGGAAGGGGCTCCATCAATAAAACAGCCAAGGCTCTTCATGAGCAGCTGGTGGCTGAGGTACCTGTGATCAAAAAAGTAGTAAAGTATGCAAAGAAGCTGGAATGCACCTATCTCGTATTTCCTCTTCCCAATGAAAAAAAACAGGCATACATGGAAAAGAAAGGCTATCATCTGATCAGTCAGGTAAATTCTTACGGGATTTTTAAATATTATGAATAAAAGGCTTGCAATTGCAGGCGAAAACTGCTACAGTATTTCCAGATATTTAACACTATTTAGAAATATCTGAAACAGAATGAAATTATGAAACTGAATACGGGAAGTTATGATAGAGGTGCGGGCTTCATCAGTAATTCCGTCAGGAGGATTTGCTTTACATTTGCAGATTTTCAGTCGTCTGGCAGACTGGCCGGGAAGAAAGGGGAGACCGCCGAAGGGTTTATTTTCGCCATGAGAAGAAGGCTCTGGGCTGACGCAGAATATGCGGCAGACTGTCACGGTTGTGGAGCGCTATCGAAGGTATGGATCCTGTGAAGAGTAAATGCCATGAATGTGTCCCATAGCGGACTGCATTCATGGTATTTTTGCATTCTGGAGGTTCTATGCCAAAAATTCGTGTGTTCGAAAAAGAGGGAGGAAATCGATTATGAAAAACAAAAGCAGTAAATTTGTTGGGCTGTTTGCGGCAGTGCTCATATTGATGCTGGCTTGTCCGGTGGCTGTACTGGCAGCCGGTGAGGAGGGAGCTGCCACTCCGGCAGTTTATGCCACCTTCTGGTCATTGGTACCACCTGTTGTGGCAATTGTTCTGGCACTGATCACAAAGGAAGTTTACAGCTCCTTGTTTCTTGGAATCCTGGTGGGAGCACTTTTGTATTCCGGAGGTAATTTTGAGGGAACTGTAAACCAGATTTTTTCAGGAGGAATCATCAGCGTACTTTCTTCTGAAAGTAATGTGGGAATTCTTGTGTTCCTTGTGATCCTTGGAATTATGGTATGCCTGATGAACCGTGCAGGAGGATCTGCGGCATTTGGGCACTGGGCAGGCAAACATATCAAAACAAGAGTGGGTGCAGAGCTTGCTACAATTCTTCTTGGCGTGCTGATTTTTATTGATGACTATTTCAATTGCCTTACAGTAGGAAGCGTTATGCGTCCTATTACGGATCAGCATCATGTATCTCGTGCAAAGCTGGCTTATTTGATCGATGCCACAGCAGCACCTATCTGTATTATTGCGCCGATTTCTTCCTGGGCGGCAGCAGTGAGTGGCTTTGTTCCGGGCGAGGACGGAATGTCTGTTTTTGTGAGGGCTATTCCTTACAATTACTATGCGCTTTTAACTCTTGTCATGATGGTCTCCATGGTTCTGATGAAAGAAGAATTTGGCACTATGGGCATTCATGAGTCCAACGCATTAAAGGGAGATCTGTTTACTACAGCAGCCCGTCCCTATGCTTCCGGGGAAGAGGAAGGATCTGTGAATCCCAGAGGAAAGGTAATGGATCTTCTGATCCCCATTGTTTCCCTTGTAATCTGCTGTGTCATCGGTATGATTTATACAGGGGGATTTTTCAGCGGAACAGATTTTGTAACTGCTTTTTCCAGAAGCGATGCATCTGTAGGACTTGTACTTGGCAGCTTTTTTGGTCTTGTTGTGACAATTCTTCTTTACATGGTGCGCAAGGTGCTCTCCTTCCGTGATTGTATGGCTTGCATTCCGGAAGGCTTTAAGTCAATGGTTTCCGCAATTTTGATCCTTACCTTTGCGTGGACCTTAAAAAGCATGACAGATAGCCTTGGAGCAGCAGAATTTGTTGCCGCACTTGTGAAATCCTCAGCAGGTGGCCTGGTGAATATGCTGCCGGCAATTATTTTTATTGTTGCATGCTTTCTGGCCTTTGCAACAGGCACTTCCTGGGGAACCTTTGGAATTCTGATTCCGATCGTAGTACACGTATTTGAAAATACACCTGGAGATCTGATGATCATTTCCATTTCTGCCTGCATGGCAGGTGCTGTATGCGGTGATCATTGTTCCCCTATTTCTGATACTACCATCATGGCTTCAGCAGGTGCACAGTGCGATCATGTAAATCATGTTTCTACTCAGCTGCCCTATGCGGCTGTAGCTGCGGTGGTATCCTTTGTAACCTACATTTTTGCAGGCTTCATTCAGAGTCCGCTGTGCCTGATCATAGGCGTGCTGCTTATGATGGGGGCAATGCTTGTGGTGAAATTTAAATTCAGCGATTTAAAAACAGAATAAGCAGTTTTGGCTTCAAACAGAAACAGACCGGAAATCCAAAAGGGAGCTGGTCTGTTTTTGTTTTCCGGTGATGTTTGCCTTGCACATGTGTTCAAAAAAATATATAATGGGGCAATGGACGAAAAAATCAGAATAAACAAATACTTAAGTGAAGCCGGTTTTTGTTCAAGACGTGAAGCAGACAGCCTGATTCAGGCTGGAAGAGTCACTGCGGACGGTCATAAAGCAGAGCCGGGAGAGAAAATTACATCTGACACAGTGGTTTACGTGGATGGGAAGCCTGTGGAAAAAAACAAAGAGAAGGTGCTTCTTTTATTTTACAAGCCCAGGGGCATTGTCTGCAGCACGAAGCAGCAGCGGCAGGAGACCACGGTAACCCAATATTTAAATTATCCCTTGCGGGTTTATCCGATAGGCCGTCTTGACAAGGAGTCTGAAGGACTTCTGCTTTTGACAAATCAGGGAGATCTGGTGAATAAGATTATGCGCGCCGGCAACTATCATGAGAAGGAATATCTGGTGACAGTAGATAAACCATTAGATGAAAGCTTTGTTAAAAAGATGTCATCCGGGATTCCCATTCTTGATACGGTAACCCGCCCCTGCTTTGTAGAAAAAACAGGAAAAAAATCTTTTCGGATCATTCTTACACAGGGTCTGAACCGCCAGATCCGGCGGATGTGTGAATATCTTGGCTATCAGGTACAGACCTTGAAGCGTGTTCGTATTATGGAACTGACTCTGGAGGGGCTTAAGGAGGGCGAATATCGGGAGGCCTCCAAAGAGGAATGGAGAAAGCTTGAGTGTGGAACAGCAGGTTCCTCACAGCTTCCGGTAGCAGTTAAACAGCAAAAAACAGGAGGACATCATGGAAAATTCTCTACAACGAATGAAAGAACTGGTAGAAACCCTGAATGGAGCCGCCAAGGCATATTACCAGGAAGACAGGGAAATCATGAGCAATCAGGAGTACGACAGTCTGTACGACCAGCTGGAGCAGCTGGAAAAGGAAACAGGCACCGTTCTCACAAATAGCCCTACTGTCCGTGTTGGATATGAGGCAGTAAACCAGCTTCCAAAGGAAGAACATCCAAGCCCAATGCTGTCCCTTGATAAAACAAAGGACCGGGAGGTATTGAGAAGCTTTATCGGAGGTCACAAGTGTCTCCTATCCTGGAAGCTGGATGGATTGACCATTGTTCTTACTTATGAAAACGGGGAGCTTGTGAAGGCTGTTACAAGAGGAAACGGAATTGTGGGTGAGGTCATTACCAACAACGCAAAAGTGTTCAAAAATATTCCTCTTAGGATTCCTTATAAGGGACAGCTTGTGCTTAGAGGAGAAGCCATAATTACGTATTCAGAGTTTGAGAGGATTAACGAGACCATTGGAGATGCTGACGCAAAGTACAAGAATCCCCGAAATCTATGCAGCGGATCTGTGCGCCAGTTGAATAATGAGATCACAGCCAGACGTAATGTGCGCTTCTATGCTTTTGGCCTGGTAAGTGCAGCGGATGTGGATTTTCAGAATTCCAGGGAACAGCAGTTTATCTGGCTGAAGAAGCAGGGCTTTGAAGTGGTGGAATATAAGGTGGTTACTTCCGAAAGCCTGGATGAGGCAATGGAATATTTTTCCTCTGCAATTGTAAATAATGACTTTCCTTCAGATGGACTTGTTGTTACCTATGATGATATTGCTTACGGTGAGTCTCTTGGAAGTACGGCGAAATTTCCCAGAAATTCCTTTGCCTTTAAATGGGCAGACGAGATGCGGGAAACCAGGTTGGTGGATATGGAATGGAGTCCCTCCAGAACAGGACTTATTAATCCGGTAGCCATATTTGAGCCTGTAGAGTTGGAAGGCACTACAGTAAGCCGTGCCAGTGTGCATAATATCAGTATAGTAAAGGAACTGCAGCTTGGAATCGGAGATACGATTAAGGTTTATAAGGCAAATATGATCATTCCTCAGATCGCAGAGAATCTTACCAGAAGCGGGAGCCTGGTAATACCGGATAAATGCCCGGTTTGTGGGCAGGAAGCCCGCATCCGCAAAGAAAATGATGTGGAGACTCTTTACTGTATGAATCCTGACTGTGTGGCGAAAAAAATCAAATCCTTCAGTCTGTTTACTAGCCGGGATGCTATGAATATTGACGGCCTTTCCGAAGCCACCCTGGAGAAATTCATTGCAATGGGATTCATTCATAATTTTGGGGATATTTTTGAAATTGGAAAATATAAGGATCAGATTGTGGAAACGGAAGGCTTTGGACAGAAGTCCTTTGACAATCTGATGGAAAGCCTTGAAAAAGCAAAAGAAACCACCCTTGCCAGAGTGATTTACAGCCTTGGAATTGCAGGCATTGGTCTTGCCAATGCAAAGGTGATCTGTCGGCATTTTGATGATGATATTGAGAAAATCCGTCATGCAGATGCAGAGGAAATCAGCTCTATCGAGGGAATCGGCCCTGTGCTTGCAGGCAGCCTTGCAGATTATTTTTCAAATGAAGAGAACAACAGGAAGCTTGACCATCTGCTCAGCCATCTTCATCTGATTCACGAGGAGACTGCAGAAACCCAGGTATTTGCAGGCAAAACCTTTGTAATCACAGGAAGTGTGGAACATTTTGCAAACCGTTCTGAGATGAAAGCCTTTATCGAGGCAAGAGGAGGCAAGGTGACCGGCTCGGTGACTAAGAAAACAGATTATCTGATTAACAATGATAAAGCTTCCGGCTCTTCCAAAAATAAAAAAGCACAGGAGCTTGGAATTCCTATTCTGTCAGAAGAGGATTTTCTGGAGCTGTCGAAAGAAGCGTAGGACCGGGTCAAATATAGACTGTAATTGATATACGAGGAGGAATTGAAATGCCCATTAAAATACAAAGTGACCTTCCGGTGAAGGAAATACTGGAAAAAGAAAACTTGTTCGTAATGGATGAGAACCGTGCCATGCACCAGGACATCCGTCCTATTTATATTTTGATTTTGAACCTGATGCCGTTAAAGGAGGAAACAGAGCTTCAGCTGCTCCGCTCCCTTTCCAATACCCCGCTGCAGGTAGATGTAAGCTTTATGGCGGTAGAATCCCATCAGGCGAAAAACACATCCAAGAGCCACCTGAATAAATTCTATCAGACCTTCACAGAGCTGAAGGACAAGAAGTTTGATGGAATGATCATCACCGGAGCCCCTGTTGAGCAGATGGAATTTGAAGAAGTAGACTACTGGGAAGAGATAACAAAGATTATGGATTGGTCCGAAACCCATGTAACCTCTACCATTTTCCTGTGCTGGGCAGCTCAGGCGGCCCTTTATCATTTCTATGGCCTGAAAAAACGCATGCTGGATAAAAAAATGTTCGGTCTTTTCTGGCATAAGGTAATGAATCGAAAGATCCCGTTGGTAAGAGGCTTCGACGATGTGTTCCTGGCACCCCATTCCAGACACACTGAGATTCCTATTGAGGATGTACACGCCTGCAAGGAGCTCACCGTTCTGGCAGAATCCGATGAGGCTGGTCTTTTTCTTGCCATGGCAGAAGATGGCCGTAAGATTTTTGTTATGGGACACCCGGAATATGACAGAGTCACCCTGGACGGTGAGTACAAGCGCGATCTTTCTAAAGGCCTTCCCATCGAAATGCCAAAGAACTATTACAGGGATAACAATCCGGATAACGGCCCCCAGCTTCTCTGGAGAGCCCACGCTAATAATCTGTACACAAACTGGCTGAATTATTACGTCTACCAGGCAACCCCGTACAACCTGTACGGAACACCGGATTTCAGCGGGAAATAAAGGGGTTTTCGCAATTCAGTTATAGCAGATAACAGGACGGCTGAGTATATGGCAGACAGTGTTCAAAGAAGAACAAAAATAAAATGGAGGAACTATGCTTAATCAATTTTCAAGAACAGAGCTTCTTCTGGGAAAAGAAGCAATGAATAAACTGGAGAACTCCCGTGTGGCAGTATTTGGAATCGGAGGAGTTGGAGGATATGTATGCGAAGCACTTGCAAGAAGTGGCGTATACGCTTTTGACCTGATCGATGATGACAAGGTATGCCTGACTAATCTTAACAGACAGATCATTGCTACCAGAAAGACAGTGGGTCAGTATAAGACAGAGGTAATGAAAGACAGAATTCTGGAAATTAATCCGAAGGCAGATGTGAGAATCCATAAATGTTTTTATCTTCCGGAGAATGCTGCGGATTTTGATTTTAATGAGTATGATTACGTGGTGGATGCAGTGGATACCGTGACTGCGAAGATTGAACTGATCATGCGCGCAAAAGAGTGCGGGACGCCGATCATCAGCAGTATGGGAGCTGGAAATAAGCTGGATGCGAGTGCATTTCGTGTGGCAGATATTTATAAGACGAAGGTGTGCCCACTGGCGAAGGTTATGCGCAGGGAGTTAAAGAAGCGTGGCGTTAAGAAACTGAAGGTTGTTTATTCAGAGGAGCAGCCGATCAGACCGATTGAGGATATGGCAATCAGCTGCAGGTCACATTGTATTTGTCCTCCTGGGGCAGCACATAAATGTACGGAGCGCAGGGATATTCCTGGCAGTGTGGCATTTGTGCCGTCTGTAGTGGGACTGATCATTGCCGGAGAAGTTATTAAAGATTTGACTGCAGAATGCAGAAGATAATATATTTAGAGATTTTGTCTAATCGCAGAAACCATAAATAGAAATAATGGTGATACTTTATTCCGGAATTTATGGAGCCGATTGGGATAAATGTATAATAAAAATAAAAATACGGGATTTCGTTATAGTTAAAAGTGAAATTACTTCTGAAAGCTTCTGAGAATATTTTTTGTATAATCGCATAGTTTTGCAGGTAGAGCAAGATTTCTAAAAAACAAAGCAAAAAGCGAATTGAAAAAGATGTGGAAAGAACGTATTCTATAAGTACGTAAAGAAACAGAAATCTTAAAGAAACTTCAAGGAGGAAAAGAGTTATATGAAGAAAAAAGGATTTTTAAGCATTTTACTGGCAACTGCAATGATGGGATCCATGATGGCTGCTGTTCCGGCTGCTGCAGCTGAGGAAGATCAGACATTAACTGTATGGTGCTGGGATCCGAACTTTAACATCTATGCAATGCAGCAGGCTGAGAAGATTTATCAGGAAGATCATCCGGATTTCAAACTGGATATCCAGGAAAATGTTTACAGTGATATTGAGACAAAGCTGATCACAGCAGCAACATCCGGTGATTACAGCACACTTCCGGACATCTTTTTAATGCAGGATTACTCCTATCACAAAGATGTTACAAGCTTCCCGGGCGTATTTACAGACCTGACAGATTCCGGAATTGATTTCACACAGTTTTCAGCAGGTAAGCTTGCAGACTCTACAGTAGATGGCAAGAATTACGGTGTTCCATTTGATAATGGTGCAACTATTATGGCAATCCGTTCTGATATCGTAGAAGAGGCTGGATTAACTACAGATGATTTCAAAGATATCACATGGTCCAAATTTATGGAGCTTGCAAAAACTGTAAAAGAGAAAACAGGTACTCCTATGCTGACAACCTCCGGCGGATCAGAGCTTGTTCTGGAAATGCTTCAGTCAGCTGGCAATTCTCCAATCGTAGACGGCGAAGTAAAGATTGCTGATAACGAAGTTCTGAAGCAGGCTGTAGAGGTTTACGCACAGCTTGTAAATGAAGGATATATGACAGAGTATACTGACTGGGATCAGTATATTGCTTCTATGAACAATGGCGATGCTGCTGGTGTTATCAATGGATGCTGGATCATGTCATCTGTACAGGCAGCTGAAGATCAGGCTGGTAAATGGGCAATCGTAAATATGCCGGCATTAGATGATGTAGATGGAGCTACAAATTATGCAAACTGTGGCGGTGCAAGCTGGGCAGTATCTTCTAACTGCAAGAATCCGGAGCTTGCTTATGACTTCATCAAAACTACATTTGGTGGAAGCGTAGCACTTTATGATGATCTTCTTGTAAACGCAGGCGCAATCGCAAGTTATCTTCCGGCAGCTGAATCTGATGTATACCAGAGCGAATCTGATTTCTACGGCGGACAGAAGGTTTATGCTGATATTGTAGACTTTGCAAGCAAGGTTCCTGCATTTGATTGTGGTGCATATTATTCTGATGTTAGAAGCGCATTGACAGATGTAGTTACAAATGTTGTACAGAATGGTGCAGATGTTGCTGAAGAACTTCAGACAGCACAGGAAACAGTAGAATTTAATATCGAGGGATAAGGCAACCGGACTTATGCGGAGGATCTTTCTCTTCTTTGAGTGATAACAATTAACCTGGGCTGCCGCAAAATACAGATGCGATTTTGCGGCAGTTCTGTTTTTTTTCAGGAGGACACCAATGGCAGCTACACCAAATACAAGAAAGAAAATGAGTCTTCAGAAAAAGCACAATCTTGTAGGATGGGCATTTCTGATTCCGGCATCGTTATTGATTTTTGTATTCTGCTTTTATCCAATGCTTCAGGCAATTCTGCTTTCTTTTAAAAAAGGAATGGGAGATGCACAAACCTGGGCCGGATTTGCAAACTACAGCAGAATTTTAAAAGACAGAACCTTTAAACAATGTTTATTTAATACGGTATTTTATTTTATCATTCAGGTGCCGATCATGCTGATCCTTGCGCTGATGCTTGCACAGCTTCTGAATGATGCAACTCTTCGTTTTAAGGGATTATTCAGAACTATGATCTTCCTTCCATGTGCCACCTCTTTGGTATCTTATTCTATGATCTTTAAGTCTCTTTTTGCACCGGACGGATTTGTAAATATGATACTTACAAAAACAGGAATTGGTGCTGTAGACTGGTTCCAGAATGCATGGGCAGCACGCTTTGTAATCATTATTGCGCTGGTGTGGAGATGGACCGGATATAATATGGTATTTTATCTGGCAGGACTTCAGAATATTGATCAGTCAATTTATGAGGCAAGCAGAATTGATGGAGCAACTGCATTCCAGCAGTTCTTTAAAATTACCATTCCGTTACTGAAACCAACTATCCTTCTGACAGCGATCATGTCCACTTCAGGAACTTTGCAGCTGTTTGACGAGTCTGTAAATCTGACTGCAGGAGGTCCCGGAAAATCTACCATGACGCTTGCGCACTACATATTTAACATCTCCTTTGTTGAGACACCGAAGTTTAATTATGCGGCAGCATTGTCTGTATTTATTCTTGTTTCAGTAGCAATCCTGTCTGCAATTCAGATGAAAGTAGGTGACAGCCGTGACTAAAAAAATAAAACGCTTTATTTCTTATGCTATTTTGACCATTACCAGCTTACTGTCCGTGTTTCCACTGTATTATATGCTCTCAGGCGCAACAAATAAGAGCATCGATATTGTAAGAGGAAGACTGATCCCGGGAGGATATCTGGCAGAGAATTTTAAAACGCTGGTAGCAAATCAGAATCTGGGACTTGCAATGTTTAACTCTTTTAGAAATGCGATCCTTATTACGATCATTTCATTGCTGGTATGCTCAATTGCAGGCTATGGCTTTGAAATTTATCATGACAAAGGTAAGGACACGCTTATGAGCATTCTGCTTCTTGCTATGATGCTTCCCTTTGTAGCACTGATGATCCCGCTGTTTAAGATGTTTTCTACTATGGGTCTGGTAAACAGCTGGATGGCACTAGTGCTGCCGTCAGTATCCACACCGTTTATGATCATGCTGTTCAGGCAGGCATCCAGATCATTCCCCATTGATATTATTGAAGCCAGCAGGCTGGAAGGAATGGGAGAGGTTGCAATCTTTTTCAAAATGTACGTGCCGATCATGAAATCCACTTACGGTGCAGCAATGACGGTAACCTTTATGAATGCATGGAACAATTATCTGTGGCCAAAGGTTATTCTCCAGGATAATGGATCTATTACTATGCCTATGCTGGTTGCAAACTTAAAAAGTGGTTACAGTGTGGATTACGGAATGCTGATGCTTGGTGTTCTGATCTGTACCTTACCAACTGCAATTATTTTCTTCTGTCTGCAGAAGAGCTTTTCAAACGGACTTACAGGAGCTGTGAAATAAAGAGGACTTCGGGCTTATGCATGAATTTTTAATGGATAAAAAAGAACAGGAACGATTAAAAGCAGAGCTTATTTTTGCCAAACGTCTGGGACTCATAGAAGACGATACCTTTAATGGGGTGAAGGATAGATGTCAGACAGAGAACCAGAAAAGAAAACAGATGCTGGAAAAGGAAGAAATTGTTTACGGGGCAGAGCATTTCTCATTGCCTGCTTATGTCAGATATGAGCAGACGCGTTTTCGCCTGGAATTTGTTTCTGAGAGCGAAAAAATCAAGAAGCATTATTCCTACCGGAACATTTCAGAGAAAGAAAAACAGGCATTTTATGAGGAAAATAAAGATCTGTTTACAAGGTATCATGGGGACAGCTTTATTTATGAAGAAGTAGCTATGATTATCAGAAAAAGAATGCGGGAGATAGAGTATGAAAAGGAAATCCACAACATATTATGTCAGCTCAATCAGAGGAAATGATAAGAACGACGGTCTGACACAGGAGACTCCTTTTAAAACCCTGCAGCAGATTATGGAGAGAGAGCTTGGTGCAGGTGACCGTGTTTTGCTGGAAAGGGGCTCTGTTTTTGAAAACCAGTATCTGCACATCAGCGGAAAAGGGGAGAAGGAAAATCTCATAGAGATTGGGCCTTATGGAGAAGGTGATATGCCGCATATCTGTGCAAATGGAACAGGTATCTGGTATCAGGATTACGGTACCTGTCTGGATTCACCCACACACGTATACCAGGGGAATGTTTCCTCTGCCATACTTCTTTATGATGCAGAATATATCTGGATCCACGATCTGGAGATTACAAATAAAGAGGATACAGAGGGATGGGGACAGGAGAAGTCTGAAAAATATTCAGCACCTTTTAAAATGGACAGAACAGGTGTCGCTGTAGCAGCAAAAAACGGTGGCACTCTTCATCAGATCATCCTTCGGAATCTTATGGTCCATGATGTAAATGGAAATGTTTATAATAAGCATATGAATAATGGCGGTATTTATATGACTGCTCTGAAGCCGGATCATGAAGAGCAGACCGGAGTTGCCAGATATGATGGAGTGAGGGTAGAAGACTGCTGCGTATGGAACGTAAGCCGATGGGGGATTGCAGTGGGATATACCTATCAGCATGCCAGATTTGCAGGTGCCAGGCTTTTGGAAGAATGGTTTTTGCAGTATGGACATGAAAATATCATTCTCAGAAATAATTACGTAAAAAATGCGGGCGGCGATGCAATTACACCAATGTATGCTTTACGTCCCGTAACGGAACATAATATTTCTGACTCCTGTGCATCGGAAATGAATGACAGAATTTACTGTCATCCAAAGGATCGAATGGGAAAGGTGGCAGCTGCTATCTGGCCATGGAAGTGTAAAAATGCCCTGTTTCGGTTTAATGAAGCTGTGGATACAAGACTGAATCAGGATGGAATGGCATACGATGCAGATTCCGGGGATGGAACTGTTTATGAATACAATTACAGCCGGCAGAATGAGGGCGGATGTGTTATGTTCTGCCTGGAAGAGGCAATTCACAGCACATTTCGGAAAAACATAAGCTATGATGATCTGGGCGGGATTTTAAGTCCATCCGGAAATCCGGATGCATACGTAGAGGAGAACCAGTTTTATATCAGAGAAGGTGTTCCATTACTGCGCAGAAATATGAGTGATGGCGAGATAACCTTAAAAAATAATAGGATCACAAATATATTCTAGAGCCTTTTTCAAACACGCTCTAAGACAAATGCAGGAGGAGAAGCTCTAAATGGAGCTCTCTTTCTGTTTTTACAAAAAAGCACTGCAGGGCATATTTCACCATTAGACCCAAATATTCAACCAAAAGAAAAAACTTTACATCAGCCCGATATTGTGCTATACTTTTCAAAGTCGAAGTAGTTGTACATTGATAATTCAACAACTCGAGTTTTTATGCACCTGTAGCTCAGTGGATAGAGCAGTGGTTTCCGGTACCATGTGCGGGGGTTCGATTCCCTTCAGGTGTATTGCCTGGAACGATCGGGCGTTCCGGTGCGTTGTATTAAGGAGGACAAGAACTTGGATAATTTCAGAGAATGGTTATCAGATAACCTTCGCTATTTTATGCTTGGCGGAGCGATTCTGTTAATCGTGGTTGTCCTGTTTTTCGGTATCCGTGCATTTATGGGAAGCGGGAAGGGCGATTCCAGCAAGGATACAGCCGAGGAGCAGGTAACAGCAGACAACGACCAGGGAAATGTTCCTTCTTCTCCGGCAAATGATGGGGAGACTGACGGGAAGAAAGACGCCAATCCCATGGAAAAAGCTAATGAAGAGATTACTTCATTGATCAAGAGCTATTACAAAGCTCTGGGGGATAAAGATATTACCACACTGCGTACATTGGTAGATAATCTTGCACCGGCAGACGAGTCTAAGATTACCAATGCCAAGTACATTGAAGGGTATGAAGCTGGTGATATCTACACGAAAAAGGGGCTTGATGACGATTCCTATGTAGTATATTCCTGTTTTTACTACATCTGTCAGGGGATTGATACAAAGGTACCTGCGCTTGCTGAGTTCTATGTAATGAAGGACACAGACGGGAATTGGAAGATTGATGGTGCTGCTCATAATGACAGCGACGAAATAACGAAATATGAGGTTTCTCTGCGACAGGATGATGATGTCAAGGAGCTGAAGGCAAAGGTGAAGAAGCTGTACGATGAAGCACAGTCTTCTGATCCGGCACTTACTGCATTCCTTGAAGGGCTTGGTGAGGATGCTACCGGGTCTGCAGACACAGCAGAGGGAACGATTCTGGTAGTTACAGAAGACTGTAATGTCCGCGCTGCAGCCAGCGATGAGTCTGATGTATTAGGCGGTTTACCGGCTGGTACTGAGGTTGAGAAGAAGGGCGAGAGCGGTGAGTGGGTACAGATTGATTATGATGGTACAGAAGCTTACGTTTACAGCGGCCTGCTCCAGGAGAAAACTGAATAATGCGAGAATAAAAAGAACTGTCCGGTGGTGACAGTTCTTTTTTATTTGTTGGTTTGTAATGTTAGACTTTGTAAGGCTATGATCCGGCTCAGAAAGATCCGTAAGAAACGCCGTTTTCCATGGTAATTCCTTTGGAAGCAGCCAGTTCGCTGACTGTAACCAGCTGATACCCCTCCTGGATCAGCTGCGGAACAAAGATTTCTGCAGCATCTACAGATTCTTTAAAAATATCATGCATCAGGATAATGGCTCCATCCTGTGCACTATTCATTACATTCTTGACAGTAGAATCAGCATTCTGGGTTTCCCAGTCCAAAGTGTCTACTGACCACAGGATTAGCGGTCTGGCGGCAATTCCTGCCACAGTATCGTTAAATGAGCCGTAAGGCGGCCGTACAACAGTCGCACCGTGTCCAACCAGTTCCTGGATCTTCTGATCTGTGAGAGAAAGCTCACTGGTTATATCATCAGCAGAAAGCGTGGCAAGGTCGGCATGGCTGAAGGAATGATTGCCAATCTCGCAGCCAAGTGCTTCCATTCTGGATAAAGGCTCCTGAAAATATTCGATTTCCTGTCCTACCAAAAAGAAAGTGGCTTTTGCATTATTGGCTTCCAGACAATCAAGAAGCCGATCTGTGAAATCGCTTGGTCCATCATCAAAGGTAAGAGCAATTAATCCCTTAGGCTCCGGTGTGACTGTAGGCTCTGGTGTAACCGTAAGCTCCGATGTAACGGTAGGCTCCGGTACGGCGGTAGGCTCCGGCTCAGAAACCGGTTCGCTTTTGGCCTCAGATGAAACAGAAGCTGTATTCATATAGAATATCAGCTCCTTATCGGAAGTATCATCTGAATCTTTCGGCTCGCCTTTTTGAACTCCATTGGCATCGAAATGGTAAAGCTTCCCGTCAATGGTTATATCTCCTGTTTGCAGAACTCCGTCTGCGTTGAAATAATAGCTGTCTTTGTCGAGCTTTAGCCATCCTGTATGCATTACACCATTTTCGTCAAAGTAATAGCGCTTCCCGTCTGTGTCTGTAAACCATCCGATGTATCCTGTACCATTCACCATAAAGTACCAGTTACTGCCAACCGGTGTCCAGGCACCCTCTGAGGCTTCCGGTGAAACTGTGATCACAGCTTCCGGCTCCGATTCGGTGTTGTCCGGAATCGGGGTATCTGTTGGTGTCTGTGTGGGAGCTGCTTCCTTTGTCTTGGCATCATCCGTATTTCCTGCTACGAACATGTCCGGCGTCTCGGAGTCTTCAATGGGAGACGGCGTTGCGGAAGACTGTGTAAAAGAAATTCCACAGCCAAGACACATAAGAACAGCTGCAGCTGCCAGCCCTTTGCTCATATGTGATTTATGGCCTGACATAAAATTCCTCCTTTATGTAAAGTGTAAAAATATTTTTTAAAATACCTTCTAATCATACAATATATGACATAAAAAAACAAGAGCGGGATGTAATAGCTGAAGTGTTGTGCAATTTGTTTGTATACAGGGCAAATATTTCACCAAAAATCGGGAAAATTTATTTTGAAATTCTTATAAGTTTCTGTTATATTAGTGATTGATGATATCAACCAAAAAGCGTATACAAATGCTTTTTACAGTTTGGTGTTTCTTATCTGTTACAATAGATAAGAACAGGAAAGAAGAGGAAGCAATTGCGTAAGAAATCTCATATACTGGTAGCCAGATATCTGGCAGATCAGATACCTGCTGATAAGAGCCTGCAGTCCCACAGAAAGGCGTTTTGCTTTGGAAGTATCCTTCCGGATATTAAGCCGTCCTTTCTGACAGAGAAGCATGAATATTTCGGAACCTTTGACGAAGTGCAGAAGAAGATGGAGGTTCTTGTAAACAGCAGCCCCGATGAGTGTAAGGAGCGTGTCTACTGGCGCAGACTTGGTGAGGTTCTGCATTATATGGCAGATTACTTTACTTTTCCCCATAACAGGAACTTTACTGGTAATCTGTACGAACATAATAAATACGAAAAGCACCTTAAGAACTATCTGAAGAGCTATATAAACAGTGGAGAGGCTGCGAAGCTGGCCATTGTTCCGGTTCACTTCGGAAGTTTTCAGGAGCTTGTGGCATACATTAAAGAAGCGCATGAGGGATATCTTCTTAAGGAGAGAAACATTGTGGAAGATATTCAGTATATTCTCAGAATCTGTTCACAGGTCATTTATGGAATCCTGCAGCTGGCAGCAGTCCGGCTTGGCAGTGAGAATATTCTGTTTCCGGCTGTGTGTTGAATGATTAAGAACCGTCAGGTATCGGGTATCCGCAGAATATATTCTGGGTCAGGACCGTATCGGCGGTTTTTTTATATAAGAGGATAGTTGATTTAGAGGGTTCTGTATGCTACAATAATCCATGTTAATATTTGAGACGAACTGTCTTTGCGGTAAAAAGCATACCTTTATATTAGGGGAGTAAAGGGATGTTCATAGATAGAAGGGAGCATCTTTTAAATATGAAGAATAAATATCTGACAAAATGTTTATGTATTACCATAGCGGCAGCTGTATCCTTCGCAGGTCCGGCAGGCGTTCTGGCAGCAGAAGAGACATCCTTGTCAGTAACAGAAGCAGCAATACAATCAGAAGAGACATCACAGAAATCAGCTGCAGCTAAGACCGCGGAAGCTGTGCAGACCCCGGCTAAGCAGCCGGCAGAGGTGACTCAGGCACCTACTTTGGCACCAGCAGAGTCTGTCCAGCAGCCACAGCCTTCTGAGTCAGCAGAACCTGCTGTGATACCGGAACAAGGCGAGAGTACGAATGTATCACCAACTACTGCTCCGGAATCCGGTGAGACATCAGAAGAACCCACAGCCACTCCGGAACCGGGAGATACCCCACAGCCAAGTGTAACTCCAGAGCCAAGCATAACCCCGGAACCAGGAGATATCCCGGAGCCAAGCATAACTCCACAGCCAAGCGGGACCCCAGAGCCAAGCGTGACTCCAGAGCCAAGCGAGGCCCCAGAGCCAAGTGTGACTCCAGAGCCAAGCATAACTCCAGAGCCAAGTGTGACCCCAGAGCCAAGCGTCACTCCAACTGTGACACCGAGTGCTGTCCCGGAATTACCTGAAGAGAGCAAGAAGAAGGTAAAGGCACTTATTAAGGCTATCAATAAAGCCTATAAGAGAGAGTTTGATGATAAGAAGAAAGAGAAGGTGAAGAAGCTTCGTGCAACCTATGACAGCTTTTCTAATCAGGAGAAGGCGGCGGTTACCAACTATCAGCTTTTAACTGAAATGGAAGAGATTATCAGTCTTATGGCAGGTGAGGCAGAGGATCCGGAACTGACACCTACGCCTACTGTGACGCCGGAACCGGTTCAGGCTGTCCAGGGTACGCCTGTTTATTATGCAACCAACCTTCATGCAGGCAAGGAATTTTATCTGAACAGTCTTAAAGACAACTATCAGCTGACCTTCTCTGATAATTTTGCGGAAATCATGGATCAGATTGAGGCGGAATATAAGGCGAAGAACCAGCTTACAGATGTGTCTGATGCCACAGGAGGCGTGACTACATCTGCAAATTCACTTCTGGTACGTAACTGGCAGGATATTCTTGCTGTATACGTATACGAGCAGAGCCTTCAGGGAGTTACTTCTTTTACACTGGATGAGTCCTCTAAGGGAGCACTTGCAGCAATTTTTGAAGAGCTGAATCCGGTAATCCGTGATGAGAAGGATTCCAGCAGGGTTACATACGGAAATTGCCATGTCAATTATTACATTAAGAAAAATAAGATCCCGAAGGAAGAAAGAGGAGTACTTAAGAAGTACCTGGAAACAGACTGCAAGCTTCTTTGCGCCACAGTTACAGCTGCCAGGGGATTTGTACGGCAGAGCGTTGGCGATGATGTTTCTGAGGAACGTGTAAATGTAATCACAGCAGCGTACTCCCTTGTAGGTAAGGTAGGGTATTTCTGGGGCGGTAAGTCTACAGCTATCGGCATGGACCCATATTGGGGAAGCGTGGAGCAGGTTACAGCAGAGGGCAGCCAGAGCACAGGAACACTTCGGGCATACGGACTGGACTGCAGCGGATTTGTTACCTGGGCTGTGATCAACGGATATAAGGATCAGGCGATGATCGCTGCTGTAGGAAGCGGAACCTCAGACCAGTGGGGAAGAGCAAATGTGGTAAGTGAGGCAAATGCGCAGCCTGGAGACCTTGTTTTTCAGAAGGGGCCGGAAGCCGGAAGCTCTAACCATGTGGGAATTATCTGCGGCAAGACAGATGCAGGAGACTGGATCGTGGTACACTGCTCTTCCGGAAAGAATGGTGTTACAGTAGGAGAGGCATACAGTGCAAGCTTTCGTTATATCCGTCAGCCATCCTTCTATCCGGATGCACAGCAGGTGGAAGAGATGAGGCAGAGCGGCAAGGCCATTACCAGTGCGCAGTATATTACCGGAATTGATGTATCTAACAACCTTCAGGAGCTGATCAGCGCAAATCTGGCTTCAACAGGAGATATGGACACTGTTACTGTAGATCCTGCCGGAAACGGAACAATTTCACCTGGAAGCCTGTATGTGGCAAACAGCCTTCAGGAGCTGTTTGATGCAGGGCAGCAGGTAAGTGTGTTCAGTCAGGTGTCATATGGAGATGCGGCAGAAGCAGACGCTCAAAGTGACAAAGCAGCAGACGGCCTGCAGGCTGAAATGCTTGAGATGGGAGACCTGACAGGTGTTATGGTTACAAACCGCCTTCAGGAGATGCTTTTAGCTACAATTGCAATTCAGTGACATAAAAAGTGCTTCCATGCCCACTTGCGGGCAGGAAGCACTTTTCACTTTCGTTATAGTGATGGGGCAGGGATACATGTCTGTTTATCGGTTGATTCCGGAGAGCACGTCCTCGATCCATTTGTCAGTGTTGTAGTTATCATCAAAGAACTTTACAATGACGCCATAAGGCTCACACTCATTGGAGAAAGCATTTGCCTCATCTGTGTCCACATGCATGGCAAGCCGGTAGCTCCAGTCTACACGAACTACTACATCTGCATAAATAAGAGCACGGCCGTAGCTTTTGGTAAGAACGAAGACCTCATCGTTGTCCTTAACATTAAGGGCAACAGCATCCGCAGGAGTCATATGGATGTGGCGCTTGGCTACGATCACGCCATGATCAACAGTAAGCTCCCCCTTAGGCCCGATCAGGGTACATCCAGGAGAGCCGGAAGTATCTCCGGACTGACGGATAACCCCGGGAAGTCCGATCCTTCTGGTATCTGTAAGAGAGAGCTCTGCCTGAGTCTCCTTACGGAAAGGACCAATGATTGCCATATTCTCATACTCTCCTTTAGGTCCCTTCACCGTGACACGCTCCTGGCAAAGATATTGCCCAGGCTGACTTAGTTCTTTTATATAATGAAGGCTGGCATCTTCACCAAAGAGAAGCTGGAAATCCTTTTGGGAGACATGAACATGTCTTGCCGAAGTTTCAATAGGGATTTTGGTACTCATGAAAAATTCCTCCGATATGTGAGAGTGAGTTATTACATCAAGTTTAAGCTTAATGAGAAAAAATAGCAAGTTTTTTTTACATCATATCATCATAATAGCTGCTAAAAGGAGCCTGTAAAAATGAAAAAGCATACAGATAGCGGACTGACCTTTGAAATGAAAGGAGATTACGCTGTAGTAACAGAAATTGACGGAGATCCCCAGATCGTGGAAATCCCTGAAAAGATAGAAGGAATTCCGGTAACAGAGCTTGCAGAATACCTGTTTTCCGGTAAAAGCTGTCAGACTATCCGCATCCCCTCCGGTGTACGAAAAATCGGCAGATACGGTTTTTATAATTGTTGGAATCTGGAAGAATTATGGTTTTCCAGTGACTTTACAGATCTTGGAAGCGGCGCATTTACAGGCTGCCATAAGATCCGCAAAATGGAAGTGCAGATGAATAGCCGGGAATCAGGCTTGAAGGAGATTCTTTCTGAGGTAGGAGAGGCTTTGTGTGTGCATCTTTATGGGGAAGTGGAAGCCATGCTTTGGTTTCCGGAATATTATGAGGAAGGAGTGGAGAACACTCCGGCCAGAATTTTGATGACAGAGGTACATGGAAGCGGTCTTTATTACAGAAACTGCTTTCAGGGAAAGACGTTCCATTTTCTGGAATATGATAAACGCTTTGAACTTGCCAGAGCACAGGAATCCCAGGACTTTCTAAGAGAAATGGTTTACGGCAGGCTGCACTGGCCTGCAGAGCTTACCAAAGAAGCCAAAATACAGTATGAGAACTATTTAAGAGAGCATCAGGGCCAGATTGCTTCTGATTTTATCCGTCAGAAAAGAGCAGAGGAGCTGGAATGGATGCTTCAGACATATCCATTTGAAGCAAAGGACAGAGAGCTGTTTAACAGTCTTATGGATCTGGCAGGTGCTTCCTGCGCACCGGAGCTTCTAAGTATGCTAATGGAATATCAAAGAATCCATTTTCCATCAAAAAGGAGAAGCTTTGACTTATGAATGATTCAGGAAATTTAAGGGGAAATCCCGTTCATGATGCACAGCAAAGAGCTCTTGCAGCAGAAGCAATCTGTCAGGATATCCTGGCAGGCGCAAGAAACCAGCTATACCTGAATATGCGTTTTCTGGACAGTGCCCTGGCAGCACTTTCTTTTCAGGGGGATATGGGGGTACATCCTGTAGGAACGGATGGAACGATTTTCTACTATCAGCCACAGGAGCTTATGGAGCTGTTTAAGAAAAGCAGGGAAAGGGTAAACAGGACATATCTGCACAGCCTTTTGCATTGTATTTTTCTCCATGTGCTTCCGGAACGGGATAAAGAGGGAAATCCTGCTGTTGATATTCAGTACTGGAACCTTGCCTGTGATATTACTGTGGAGAACATGATTGACAGTCTTTATCTGAAATGTGTACACCAGCCAGCTTCCATGGCAAAGAGGCAGGCGCTTTCTATGATTTTGGAAGAGGGAAAGGTTCCTACAGCACAAAGAGTATACAGAAGGCTTCAGACCCTGCATCTGCCGGAAAATAAAATGCAGGAGCTGCGCAGGGAATTTTCCCTGGACGATCACCGCAAATGGTATGAAAATCCTCCGGGAAGTCCTATGCTGTCACAGAGAAAGAAGAAGTGGGATGATATCCGTGACCGCATGCAGACAGAGCTTGAGACTTTTTCAAAGGAAGCAGGGCAGGGCGGGGAAGCACTTGTAGATCAGCTTCGTGCCCAAAATCGGAACCGCTATGATTACCGGGAATTTCTGCGGAAATTTTCTGTTTTAAAGGAAGAAATGAAAGTGGATATGGACACTTTCGATTATATATTTTACAATTATGGAATGAGTCTTTACGGAAATATGCCCCTGATCGAGCCGCTAGAGACAAAGGAGGAACGGAAGGTAGAGGATTTTGTTATTGTCATTGACACCTCTATGTCCTGTAAAGGTGAGCTGGTTCAGAGGTTTCTGGAGGAGACCTACAGTGTGCTTAGTGAATCTGAGAGCTATTTCAGAAGAATTCATGTACACATTCTGCAATGCGATGAAAAAGTCCAATCAGATGTGATTATTGAAAATACAGCACAGCTAAAAGAATACATGTCACATTTTACTGTGAAGGGCGGCGGGGGAACGGACTTTCGCCCAGCCTTTGCCTATGTGAAGCAGTTGATGAGAGCGAAGAAATTTACGAAGCTTCGCGGGCTGATTTATTTTACCGATGGCTATGGGATTTATCCGGCTCAAATGCCGCTCTATGAGACTGCTTTTGTTTTTATGAAGGAGGATTATCAGGATATTGATGTGCCTCCCTGGGCTATTAAATTAATTCTGGGCAGTGAAGATCTGGAAAAATAAGAGATAGATTCTAAAGCTTTTTTCAACAAGCTTTGACAGGCAGCACGAGGAGAGAGAGTATGAACATTAAGCGAGCTAAGGACGAGATACGAAATACAATAGAAGCGTACCTTCTGAAAAATGAATACGGGGAATATGAGATTCCGGTTATGGCGCAGCGCCCCATTTTTCTTATAGGGGCACCGGGAATCGGTAAGACGCAGATTATGGAGCAGATTTCCCGGGAATGTAAGGTGGGACTGGTATCCTATACAATTACCCATCACACCAGACAAAGCGCCATTGGCCTGCCTTTTATTTCCAAAAAAGAGTTTGACGGAAGAGAAATGGCAGTTACTGAGTATACCATGAGTGAAATTGTAGCCTCTATTTATGAGAAAATCCAGGAATCCGGGCTTAAGGAGGGAATTCTTTTTATAGATGAAATCAATTGTGTTTCTGAGACACTGGCTCCTGCCATGCTGCAGTTTCTTCAGTGCAAAACCTTCGGAAGCCATAAAATCCCGGAGGGCTGGCTGATCGTGGCAGCAGGAAACCCACCGGAATACAATAAGTCTGTTCGGGAATTCGATGTGGTGACCATGGATCGTGTAAAGAAGATTCAGGTAGAACCGGATTTTGATGCGTGGAGAGAGTATGCTTATACAGCAGGTGTGCATCCGGCTGTGATTTCTTATCTGAACACAAGACCGGCTAACTTTTATAAGATGGAGAGTACGGTAGACGGCAAAAACTTTGCTACCCCAAGAGGCTGGGAGGATCTTTCCCGCTTGATCCAGGTTTATGAGAAACTGCACAAAGCTGTGGACCGGGAGGTTGCAGGACAGTATATCCAGCATCCCCAGATTGCCAGAGATTTTGCAAATTATCTGGAGCTGTTTTATAAGTACCGCACAGACTATCAGATCGATGAGGTACTAAATGGACATATTGACGATATTCTGGTAAAGAAGGCAGCGCATGCAGCTTTTGACGAGAAGCTTAGCGTTACCGGACTTCTTCTTTCCAGGCTGAATAAAAGCTTTGGAATGGTTCACCAGGAGGAAGAATGGCTTTCCATGGTGTTTGATATTTTAAAAGAAAGCAAGGAGCCCCTTATGGGAGGGCAGAAGGAACAGCCAATTGTCTATCTTGAAGACGTAAAAAGCAGATATGAGGCAGAAACAAATGCCAAAAAGAAGGCCGGGCTTTTGACAAGAGAGGATATTCATGGAAGCCTGCTGGTTCTGGATACCTTGGAACACTATGTTATGGATCTGAAAAAAGAAAATGTCCGGGACGGGGAAATGGCCTTTTCCCTTCTGCGAGAGTGGTTCCATAAGTCAAAGGAAACGTATGATGAGCATTTTGACAAAGCAGCATTACAGCTGGAGCATGCCTTTGACTTTATGGAAAGTGCTTTTGCAGGGGGACAGGAGCTGGTTGTGTTTATCACAGAGCTAAGTACAAGCAGCCCGGCAGTTGCTTTCCTCCAGGAGTACTCCTGCGAGAGATACTATCGTTATAACAAGGAGCTTTTGTTCCGGGAAAACACCAGGGATATTCTGGAACGGATCCGGGAACTTGGATAAGGAGGCTAAATGGGAAAAAGAAAACCCTGGAAGCTGATTTTTATCCTCCTGTTTCTTGCTGTGGTTTTATTTGGGACTTATGCGTACCAGCAGCAATACCAGCCGGAAAACTGGCTTGAAAAAGCAGGAGAGAAGCTTTGGGATAAGGTTCCGGCTGTTTTTTCGGGGGAGCCTAAGGAGGTCAGAGAGCTTAGGAAACAGGAGATTACGGGAACTGATGAGCAGTCCGTGCGGCAGGAATATTATTTCGGGCTTTTAACAGAAGAGGAGCAGCGTGGCTACCGGGAAATGCTTGCAGGCATCCAAAAACGGGAGAAAGAATTTTATCTTACCATATATGACGATGATACGGTTAACCGGGTTTATCATGCGGTTCTTATGGATCATCCGGAGCTATTCTGGGTACATAACCGGAAGCAGGTTTACAAGACTACATTTTCCAATGGGTGCTACTGTACCTTTTCTCCGGGATACAGCTATACGGAGGATGAACTGACAGAAATCAGTCAGGCTGCAGAAAATGCCTGCCGGGAGGTGAGTGCGCTGCTTCCTGATGGGGCGGATGATTATGAAAAGGCTAAGACGGTGTATACCTATCTGATTGATACGGCAGAGTATCAGGAGTCAGAGGATGATCAGAGCATAGCCGGGATTTTCTGGAAGAAACAGGCCGTATGTGCAGGATATGCAGGAGCTGCCCAGTATCTTCTGGAATATCTGGGAGTTCCCTGTATTTATGTAGAGGGCAGTACATATGGAAGTACAGAGGGGCATGCCTGGAATATGGTTTTACTGGATGGGGAGTATTATTATTTCGATGCGACCAATGGAGATCAGCCGGAATTTCTGGAGGGTGATGCGGTTTCGCTTGCGGAACATAAGACAATCCTGTATGATTATCTGTGTCCGTTTCCGGAGGAATATGAGATGACCTATACACCGTCCGAGGAATTTGACCTGCCAAAATGTACAGCTACAGCCATGAACTTTTATGTGCGAAACCAGGGCTGCTTTGACAGCTACGATTACCAGGAAATCCTGGCATATTGTCAGATGAGACTGAATAATAAAGCGGCAGTGGTGCGTTTTAAATTTTCCACCCAAGAGGCCTTTGAGGCGGCGAAAGCACAATGGATCAACGGGGATGCCATTCAGGAGGCTGCCAGATATTATATGGCTTTATACGGCATTGATCAGGTGGAATATCACTATGGCATTCTGGAAAATATGAAAACTATTTATTACATGTTTTAAAAGACAGATATTGCAAGAGGAGGCATAGCCTATGACAGATATTCTGAAAAATATTTTAAATATTGCAGCCAGGCTCCATGATATGCAGGCAGATGGAACCTTGGCAATGGTGTTCTTTAGTATTGTTCTTGTATTTGGAGCTATTAACTGTATTCTGGGATACCGGCTTTTAAGATTCTGGATGATGATCTTCGGCTTTCTTATGGGAGCGGGAGCCGGATTGTTTGGTGTTTATGAGGCCGGTATCAGCAGCAAAGCTGCTTACGGGGCGGCAATGCTGATTGCAGGAGTGATCCTTGCAGTGATTTCCTTTGCCATTTTTAAGGCAGGAATTTTTATTATCGGAGCCGGAATCGGATTGACTGTGACCATTTATGTGATTCACCCAACTACATCCTTTACTTTTTTTCTGTGTCTTTTGACTGGAGTGGGTCTTGGCCTCCTTGCCCTTCGATATGAACGGGAAGTGATCATTGTGGGAACCAGTATCCTTGGCGGAATTTTAAGTGGCTTTGCTACAGCCAAGCTGACAAATATGGATGAAATTCCTTTTGGAATCATCTTTTCC
Organism: uncultured Blautia sp.; assembly: GCA_934358405.1. GTDB lineage: Bacteria > Bacillota > Clostridia > Lachnospirales > Lachnospiraceae > Blautia_A. The sequence continues at coordinate 12,618 of CAKRKL010000005.1, read as the reverse complement.
ATTGGCTTTGCGCTTGTGGGAATGCTGATTCAGTTTGCTATTAACAGGTCAAAATATGAGGGGGAAGAAACAGAAGAAGAGGAAGAGGAGGAGCGTCCCTTTAAAAGAAAAACGGCTGTTCAGGACGAATTTCCCGCTTCTGATTTTCCGGAAGAACAGGATGAGGAAAGATTTGATCTGGAGGATGATGATTTACCGGAGGATGATCCGGACACCATGGAAGAACTGCTGGATGAATATTCTGTAGATGAGGACGATGTGATCGAGGAATATCTGGAAGACTACTACGGTGAAAATAAAAAGAAAAAGAAAAGAAACAGTGCCAGTCCCTATCAGAGACAAAAGCGAAAATAAAAATCAGTCCATTCTTCTGGTCTGTGAGTTCTGTCAGAAAGAAACACAGCCAAAGAATGGACTGATTTAAAATCAGAATTCTATTTCCTTCAGATATCTGGATAATGCATCCTGCCAGGTTGGAAGTGGAGTAAATCCGTTTTCCACCAGCTTTTTCTTGTCAAGACGGCTGTTAAAGGGACGGGCTGCTTTGGAAATACCATATTCTGCAGTGGTCACCGGAAGAACGGTAACCTTATCCTCTGCATATTCCTCATGGCCAAGCTGTACGGCCTGACGGAAGATTTCCTTTGTGAAGTCATACCAGCTGATATAGCCGCCCTCGTTGGTTGCATGATAGTAACCGTATTTGTCCGTAAGGATCATATCAACCATAAGCCTTGCAAGATCATAGGTGTAGGTAGGGGTACCGATCTGATCGTTAACAACCTTTAAGGTATCATGGGTTTTGGCTACATTTAGCATGGTCTTGATAAAGTTTTTGCCGTTTTTGCCGAATACCCATGCAATACGGATAATGAAAAATTTATCAACATTGTTATAAACTGCAAGCTCGCCGTCCAGCTTGGTCTGACCGTAAACATTCAGAGGCTTGTATGCCTTACAGTCCGGCTCCCAGGGAGCTGTGCCCTGGCCGTCAAAGACATAGTCTGTGGAAAGATACATCATTTTGATTCCAAGCTTTTTGCAGACCTTTGCTATATTCTCTGTACCAAGAACATTTACACGGCGTACAATCTCCTGTTTGTCCTCATCCTCAGCCGCATCTACAGCTGTCCAGGCTGCACAGTGGATAACGCCGTCCACACCAGCCTGGGTGATAGCCATTTCCACGGCTTTTGGATCTGTAATATCTACAGAAACATAAGGCATTTTGGTGACAGCGGTTCCATCCTGGATTCCGCTGTAGGAGGGGGCAAGATCCGAACCTACCCCTTCATATCCCCGTTTATCAAGTTCGTTCATTACATCGTGGCCAAGCTGACCGGCCACACCTGTTACAAACAGCTTCATATCTGTCAGCCCTCCTTAGCGGTTGCCGTACATTTTTTCGTAATAATTCTGGTATTCACCGGAAATAATGGTTTCCCACCATTCCTTATTATCCAGATACCACTGGATGGTCTTTTTGATTCCGTCTGCAAATTTGGTCTCCGGAAGCCAGCCAAGCTCATTGTGAATCTTGGTAGGATCGATTGCGTAACGCATATCATGACCCTTGCGGTCTGTTACATAGGTGATCAGGCTTTCCGGCTTGCCAAGCTCTTTACAGATAATCTTGACAATATCAATATTTTTCATTTCATTATGTCCGCCGACATTGTAAACCTCGCCTACACGTCCTTTGTGGATGATCAGGTCAATGGCACGGCAGTGATCCTCTACATACAGCCAGTCACGGACATTTTCACCTTTTCCGTAAACAGGAAGAGGCTTGTCGTTTAATGCATTTGCAATCATAAGCGGAATTAGCTTTTCCGGGAAATGATATGGTCCGTAGTTGTTGGAGCAGCGGCTGATGGATACAGGAAGACCGTAGGTTCTGTGGTAAGCAAGTACCAGAAGATCAGCAGAAGCCTTGGAGGAGCTGTAAGGGCTGCTTGTGTGAATCGGAGTTTCCTCTGTGAAAAACAGATCTGGTCTGTCAAGAGGCAGATCTCCGTAAACCTCATCTGTGGAAACCTGATGGTAACGCTTGATGCCGTATTTGCGGCATGCATCCATAAGAACTGCAGTACCGATAATATTTGTGTTCAGGAAAACCTCCGGGTTTTCGATGGAACGGTCTACATGGCTTTCTGCTGCGAAGTTTACAACCATATCCGGGTGTTCTTCCTCAAAAAGCCTGTAAACTGCCTCACGGTCTGTAATGCTTTCTTTTACAAAGCGGAAATTAGGATTGTCCATAACCGGGGCTAAAGTGGAAAGATTGCCTGCATAAGTGAGACAGTCCAGACAGATAATACGGTAGTCCGGGTATTTTTTTAACATGTGAAAAATAAAGTTGCTTCCGATAAATCCGGCACCGCCGGTAACAATAATATTCATGATTTTTCTCCTTTAGTGAAGTACGTCCATATATTTGCCGTCAAGTACATCCTTTAAATACTGGCCATACTGATTTTTTTTCAGAATTTCGTAAACCTTCATAACCTCATCCCTGGAAATCCATCCGTTTAGGTAGGCAATTTCTTCCAGACACGCAATCTTACGATGCTGGTGAGTCTCTATGGTTTTTACGAAGTTAGTAGCGTCTACAAGGCTTTCGTGTGTACCTGTATCCAGCCAGGTGAAGCCCTGACCAAGAAGCTCTACGTTTAACTGTCCCTTTTCCAGATAAATACGGTTCAGATCTGTAATCTCAAGCTCGCCTCTTGCGCTTGGCTTTAAATTTCTGGCATAGTCAACTACCTTGTTGTCATAGAAATAAAGTCCGGTTACACAGTAGTTGCTCTTTGGTTTGGCTGGCTTCTCTTCAATGGAAATGGCCTTGCCCTCCTGATCAAATTCCACAATACCAAATCGCTCCGGATCATCTACATAGTAGCCGAAAACAGTAGCACCTTTGCCTGTGCTTGCATTCTCAACAGCTGCCTTCAGACGTTTTTTCAGACCGTGGCCTGCGAAAATATTGTCACCAAGTACCATGGCAACAGAGTCATCTCCGATAAAGTCTGCCCCAATGATAAATGCCTGAGCAAGTCCGTCCGGGCTTGGCTGTACTGCATAGGTAAGGTGAACTCCAAACTGGTGTCCGTCACCAAGAAGCTCCTCGAACCGTGGGGTATCCTGTGGAGTGGAAATGATCAGAATGTCACGGATCCCTGCGTTCATAAGAACAGACATGGGATAGTAGATCATAGGCTTATCATAGATTGGAAGCAGCTGCTTAGAAGTAACCATGGTTAACGGGTAAAGTCTGGTGCCGGATCCACCGGCTAAAATAATTCCCTTCATAAAGCATTCTCCTTTGCATGATGTTTGTATTTAGTCAGGACAAAATTTACGCCAGTCTCTGACTTATTGTGTAACCTCATTATAAAAGGTGACCTTACGTTACCTTCAAGGGCTTTTTTGAAATTATTTCAAATTTGTTACTTTTTCACAAAGAAATACGCCGGCATCCTTGGTAATATGAAAACCCTGCTCTGTTTTTTTCTTTACATGAGAACGAAAATCCTTGTATCTGTCTGGCAGATACTGGTTCTGGTTGCCGTGACAGGATAAAATATAAGAAATAAGAGGCTCTGCGTCTGTGACGATCAGTTCATCCTTATAGGATTCCCAGGTAATCTTTCCAAAATACGGGGAAAGGATAGCAGAGCCGTTTTCCCTGCCAAACCGCTCATACAGACTGTCAGCGGAAAGAACGATCCGCTCATCAAAGGACTGAACCAGCAGGCTGACTTCGCGCATGTGAAGGGAGCCATAGGTGCTGCAAAGAAATTTTCCGCCTGGGTTAAGAACTCCTTTGACACTCTGGCAGACCTTTCCGATATCTTCGCAGTAGAAAAGCACATGGTTGGCAATTACAAGATCAAAGGTGCCAAGGCTTTCGGGGATGCTGTGACAATCGAAGGTACAAAAGGAAAAGCGGGCATCCTTTCCGCCTATGGCACGTCTTGCATCACGGAGCATGCCTTCTGAAATGTCAGATAAAGTAATGTGCACATCCTTTGGCAGACGGGAAAGATTCTGCGTCCACAAAGCACCATCTCCGCAGCCCAGCTCCAGAATACGCATGCCGGCATGAATCTGGCACTTGGAGAAAATCCAGGGAAACCAGCCCTCCTTATTCACAGAATAAAGGCTGTGCAGATTGATCCTGGAGGAAATGTTGGAGGCATTCTGATACTGGTTTTTCAGGCTCTTTTCCATAACCGTCAGGTGGATCAGATTTAGCATACGGCTCCAGTCTACAGTGTGTTCCTTTGAAATGGCAAGGGCAGTATCCTTCAAGGCTTTTTCTACCAGCTGCATCTGTTCAATCCGGTCCTGTATCAGCTTCAGCTGAATGTTCAGGGCACTTTGCATAAAGTGGCTGTCCGGATCCTTGATGGTCATTTCCCGGATATCCTCCAGGGAAAAGCCAAGATATTTCAGAAGAAGGATCTGCTGAAGCCGTGCAAAGTCTCCGTCAGTGTAAAATCTTGCCCCTGCCTCTGTAACAAGAGAGGGCTTTAGAATATCATGCTGGTCATAGTAGCGGATCGTGCGAAGGGTAACCCCTGCCATCCGTGCAAACTGACCGGAAGAGTAATAGCCGTCTTTTTTCAAAAAACACCTCCTGACCGGGAAACCCCCCGCCTTTTTCTATGCCACTATTATAAGAAATATAACTCCACTTCGCAAGAGAAAAACAGCAGCAGGGCCATCGCAGGGCCATCGGGGACAGGGACACTGGCTCCAACGCCAGTGTCCCTGTCCCCAGTGGCCCGTCCCTCAGCGTCCCCCTCCAGCGTCCCGTCCCCCTGTCGCAAAGGGTCGAACACTTTTCCTTGAGCTTTTCCCCGGAATATGCTACTCTTTATTCAGAGCTTATTTTTTCTGAAACTGGCAGTTCTGCCAGCTGTTTTCCACAATAAAATGTAAAGAAGAGAAGAAGAACGGACAGGAGGTCAGTATGAATCTATTTGATTTCACCTACTGCGGAAATTATAATCGTCAGATACAGAATCTTGCCCGGATATCTCCGGAAAAATGGAGCTTTGGAGACTCCGGAGATAACGGGATCCTAAAGGGATATCTGGAAAATACCTTTCGCAGATTGTATGAGGAGGGCAAGGTGACAGAAGAAAAAGACTATGCCCTTTTTCATACGGGACTCTTTAATCAGTATTATCAGCCTATTTATGCGTATTTTGTTCCCAATACTGTGCCGGACAGACAGAAATGGTTTCTGGAAGGCTTTTACACAGATTATTCACTTTTGAAAATCAAAATAAAGGATTTACCGCAACGCGCCAGCTATGTGGAAAATCCATCGGATCTGGTATTTGATACCAAACTGCCTGTAGTGCCCCAGTATGAGCATATTTTTGATGATGAAGACAATGTACAGCGCCTGCCTGCCGCGGTCAGGGAAAGCGGTATGCGGGTACAGCTTTTTGACGGGGCACTGCAGCAGACAAGGCGGATCCTGGAGTCAGACTACAAGGCTGCCATTCCTCAATATTACAATCATTCTATTCAGCTTCTGATTCCCATTTGTCTGCAAAATCCTGGTGTGCCAGACCTTGCCCTTGCCTGCATGAAAACCCTGGACGGGACAAAATATCTGGGACGGACCTGCCTCACTCTTCGTATGGCGTACCATAATGCAAGACTCCTGGCAAGACTTGATACAAGCTGGCTGCGGGCTTAAGAAGTGATGCCGGCAGGCGACATGCCCGTTTTGTGAAAAAGTGTGAAAGAACTGTGATTTCTTATGTGAGACTGTTCAAAACTTTAAAATGGTGTTAGAATAGTAACATTAATATCACAGAACACAGGAGAACAAATGAGAATCGAATTAAAAGATGAAAACCAGGAAGAACCAAAGCAGATCGATGAGAATGATATCCACAACAAACATGAATCTGATCTGACGAAAAAAGAGAAGCGCCAGCTGGAACGAGAGAAGCTTGCAGGTATGGGCATGGGGGCCAAGCTTAGTTATATCTGGACCTATTACAAGCCACAGATGGCAGCTGTAGCAGGAGCTATCGCACTTATTTTTGTGGTGAAGGATATTTATGAAAAGTCGCAGATCGATACGGCTCTCACAGTGATGGTTATTGATTCCTACGGCTCCAACCAGGAAGGTGCAGAAGAATCCGTGGAGAAGCTTTTGGGAATCCAGGATGATCCTTACCAGATCGCTACTGTGGATGAAAGCCTTCGCACAGAGGGAGACGGTGCGGCCCTGGAATCCTACAGCCAGATGTCCTTTACCACTAAGGTGGCGGCAAAGGCCATAGACGTGCTGGTAGGCTCTGAGATTTATATCGACAGCTTTACGAACAAGGAAGAGTATTTCGCCAATTTAAGAGATCTTCTTCCGGAAGATGTGTATGAGAAGGTGGGAGATCCGGAGGACCCTTATAGTATTGCCATTACTTCCAAGGACCTGGCCGAAGAGCTGGAGGTATTATATGAGCCTGTTAAGATCAGCATCCTGATAAATTCCGAACATACGGAAAATGCAGTGAAGTGGATTAGTGCACTGGCTGAGATGGCGGATTGATTCGGTTATGAACAAGCAGCGAGGCGGATCTGGAATATCCGCTTGGCCAAGTTAAATAAAAGGCAGAGAATGTTCCGTGAAAATACATTCCCTGCCTTATCACATTTCTAAAGTAAAAGCTGTTCCTGTTACAGCTTTTTCTGATAGTATTTTTCAATGAAAGCCAGAATTCCGTACAAAAGCATGGCAATGATACACAGGATCACAATGGACATAAGAACCCAGGTAAGCTTGAAGCTGTGACTGCACATTCTGATAGAAAAATGCGTAAAAAACGCTCTGGCAGCAGGAGAATATATGTGGAAGTTTGGAAAAGAAAATAGAAAGCAGTTTCAAAAATCAGAGGAAGCTTTCGGCAATCCTCTTATGGGATATGCGCCAGGTGCGTGGAATTTGGAAATCAGCCAGGACATTTTCCTTCTGTATATGGATATCACCTGGGCAGAGCTTGAGCCGGAGGAAGGTGTTTTTGACTGGGAAACAATCGAGAGGGAAAACCAGCTGGCCAGATGGCGAAAAGAGGGAAAGCATCTGGTGCTGCGCTTTGTCTGTGACATTCCGGGAGACAAGCCTCATATGGATATCCCCAAGTGGCTGTACGAAAAGACCGACAGAGACGGAACCTGGTATGAAGGGGCTTACGGGAGGGGCTTTGCCCCGGATTATAACAATGAACTTCTGATCCGGTATCACAGCCGTGCCGTGCAGGCCATGGGAGAGCATCTGGGAAAAGATGGTCTGATCTCTTTTATTGAGCTTGGAAGCCTGGGCCATTGGGGCGAGTGGCATGTGAATTATGGACAGGGAATCAAACGAATGCCAAAGGAACAAGTCAGAAACCAGTATGTAACATCCTGGCTGGAAGCCTTTCCCAAGGCCTTTTTTCTTATGAGAAGGCCTTTTTCCATTACAAATACATATAGCATGGGCTTGTATAACGATGTTGCCGGGAAAAAAGAGGACACAAAGGAGTGGCTTAAATGGATCCAGGAGGGCGGCACCTACAACCAGACCATGGAAGAAAACGCCATGTGTCCTATGCCAGACTTCTGGAAAAAGGCACCCTCAGGAGGGGAGCTGACCAGTTCCCTGCCTATGGAAGAATTGTTGCAGACGAATGTGAAGGAAACCATAGAACTGCTTCGCCTGTCCCATACTACATTCTTGGGACCAAATGTTGCAGAGCGGGCTTATAAAGAGGGGTATGATCAGCTTCTTAAAAACATGGGATACCGGCTTTGGATTTCGAAGGCCAGATGGAGAAGAAACCTTTTGGAACTGACCTGGGAAAATGACGGTGCAGCTCCCTTTTATGGAGATTGGAAAACGTATCTGTATCTGGAAAATCCGGAAGGGAAAATTGTGGAGAAACCACAGGTGAAGATCAAGCTGTCCCAGGTTTTGCCAGGAGAAAAGGTGAAAACAGAAACCTTGTTTGCAACAGAAAAGGTGACAAATCTTCTGAAGAAAGGATACCGCCTGTCTGTAGGAATCGAGGATCCCATGACGGGCAGCCCCCAGGTAAGACTGGCAATGAAATACGGATATGAGGATGGAAAAAACATTTTGTGGGATGGACTATGACAACGAAATGATTTGGCAGATAGAATGATAGAGAAAATTCAAGCAGAAGGAGACACATAAAATATGGGAGAAAAAACAGTAAAATACGAATACGAATACGGTCTTTGCAAGCGGATGCACTACCGGGGACTGTGGTGTGTGCGCTACGAGGGAGAACCGGGGCACTTTGAGAAGGCTGGCATGGCATGCTCCTGTGCGGTGGACGGCTGCGACAAAGACTGCGCTGTTCTGGAAAGTGCGGATGCAGTCATCAATCCGGAATGGGAATGGCACATGATTGATACGCCGCCAAGCAAATGACTATAGCTACCGCAAATATGAGAGTGCTATTTATGCCGCTGACTTGCATATAATAACAAAAAGCGAATCCGGGAATCTCAAACTTGCTCTGATATGGATTTCCTGATTCTGTTGCCAGTCAGCGAGGAAATGTGCTATGCTCCAGTGCGAAAAGGGAAACACAGGAAATGGGAAAAATAATTTTCCGGAAGAAATGTCTGCTCTCTTTTCCAAGAGGAAGATTCTGGAATATCTTGCGGATATTTTAGAGGGCGAGAAACTGATTTCCCCACTTGAAAAAATTGCCCTGAAAGAAAAAATAAATAAGTACGAAGGCAGCTTTTTATGATCCGTGCCGTCATCTACTGCAGATGCAGCACGGAGGAAGAGTGCCAGAGGGACGCCCTGATCAGACAGGCGGCGGAGGCAAGAGAATGCGTCCGCCGCCTGAACTGGTTTCTGGCAGACGAATACATTGAAAGCAGATCTGGCACTAGCGTCCGGGGAAGGGAACAGTACCAGCGGCTTTTTGAGGATCTTCTTGGAAACCGGTTTGACGTGGTGGTGATTAAATCCCAGGACCGTCTCATGCGAAACACAAAAGACTGGTACATTTTTATCGACAGGCTGGTATCCTGCAGGAAAAAGCTTTATTTGTACCTGGAACAGCGGTTTTACACGGCAGATGACAGTCTGATCACGGGAATCAAGGCCATTCTGGCAGAGGAGTACAGCCGGGAGCTAAGCCGAAAAATAAACAATGCTCACAAACACCGCCAGCAGACAGGAAATGCCCTGATGCTCACCTCCAACACCTACGGCTACCGGAAACTGCCAGATAAAAGCTTTGGAATCATAGAAGAGGAAGCGCAGGTGAAACGCCAGATGTATGAGCTGTGCGCCGCAGGATATGGCAGCAGGACCATTGCCCGGATTCTGCGGGAAAAAGGAGTGCGAAAACGAAACGGAAATTATTTTTCCGATTCCGACATCCGCCGGATGATCCGCAATCCCATCAACAAAGGGACAGTGGTCATGAACCGCAGGCACTTTGATTTCGCCACCAAACAAACCGTAAAAAATCCAAATGGAGATCAATATGTCTATGAAAACCGGATTCCAGCCATTGTGTCCAAGGAGTTGTGGGAGAGGGCAAACCAGGAAATTGACAAACGGGCAGGGAGAAAAAATGGAGAGGTCTGCAGCGGAGAATCGTGTGAAGAAAAATCAAACAAAGAAGAATTCAGCAAAGAAGAATCCAGGAAAGTAAAAATTAACGCAGTTTCTGGAAAAAGAATAGGGGAAAAGAGACATCATGACAGATATGCAAGCAGGTATCCAGGCATCAATCCTGGAAAATACATATTAAGTGGCAAGCTGGTCTGCGGCCTGTGCGGCGCCCCCTTTTACCGCACCACCAGAAAGCGAAAGCATGACAAAATCTGCCAGTGGAAATGCCGCACTTACCTGGAACAAGGCAGAACCAAAACAGGAAAAGAAGGCGGCTGTGCTAATATTCATCTGGAAGAGAATGCTTTGTTTTCTATGCTGGTGGTTTGGGGGCGCAAAGAGGGATTTTCGTGTGATGGAGGCGGTTTAAGCAGTGATAATCTTTTACCGTGCAGTGTTTTTTCCAGCGGCAATAAATTTGTGCTCACTCCAGAACTAGAAGAGTCGTTGACGAAAATCTTTCTAAAGCTCCTAAAAGAATGCCTGCAGGAAACCTGGCAAAAAGAGCAGATCCACTCCCAGCAATACGATCAAAAACTCCGCCAGCAGCAATCCCTTCTCCTGGAAAAATATTTAGAAGGCATTATTGACGAATCACTTTACAAAGAAAAACAGCTTGACCTGCAAAACAAATTGCAAGAACAAAACACATGGAACCATCCAAAGGAAAAGTTCCACAGATCTTTCCCTACGCCAGAAGTGCGGCTGGAAACAATCCGGCAGTTTTTCGTGAAAAATCAATGCATTTCAAAAGCCGTCATTTTCTGTATGCTGGAAACAGCCGAAAAAATCATAGTATTCCCAGAAAGGATAGAAATCCTTCTAAAAGGAGAAAAAGAAACGAAGAAGTTTCAGGTTCCTTAAAGCAAAGTAATGCCTTTATGGGGACAGACAATGTCCTTGTGTGAGCTTTGCAGAATATGCTATACTACAGATTAAGCGCCGGAAGGCGTGTTATTTTTCAATTGACAGGTAACAAAAAATCAGTCTGACAGAAAGGAAACCAAAATGAACATAAGAAAATCCACCCCTCAGGATCTGCCCCAGATTCTGGACTTATATAAGACCGCCAGAGAATTTATGAAAAACAACGGAAATCCCAATCAGTGGGAAGACCGCTACCCGGAGGTTTCCACAGTAGAAAATGATGTAAAACAGGGAATTTCCTATGTGTGTGAGGAAAATGGCAAAATCGTGGGAACCTTCGTATTTTTTATTGGAGAGGACCCTACTTACCATGTGATCGAAAACGGCGCATGGCACAGTAACCAGAAGCCATACGGTGTGATCCACAGAGTAGCTTCTGACGGACAGACCAAAGGCGTCACCCGTGCAGCCTTTACCTTTGGAATGGAAAAAAGCGGCTACCTGCGTATTGACACCCACCGGGACAATAAGCCCATGCAGGGGGCTTTGAAGAAATTCGGCTTTCAGGAATGCGGAATTATCTACCTGGAAAGAGGAGACGAAAGAATCGCATTTGACTGCCTGAAAGGCTGAAAAAAGAAATCCTGTATTTTTCCCAAATTTATTTTCTTTTTTGAAGGAAAATCGTAAACCGCTTCGTTATAAAAAATGGAAAGAAAAGAGAATGCAGCTCACTGCTAAATAAAGTGAACTGCAAAAACGCCGCTGTAACTGGAAATAACAGCGTGAAAGATGAAATGTGTAAAATAGAACATGGAAAAAGCTTCAGAATGCATACCTGCTGGAATGTCTGACTTCCATATATGATCAGGTATCCAAGTCCCTGCCTTGCACCAATGAATTCCCCAATGATCACGCCCACCAGGCAAAGACCGATATTTACCTTCATATTTGCAAGGATCAGAGGAATACAGGAGGGCAGAACAATTTTCAGAAGTTCCTCCTTCTTGCCGCCTCCGAGAGTGCGGATCAGCTTCAGCTTCTCCGGATTCACTTCCCCGAAGCCTGTGTACAGATTCAGGATGCAGCCGAAGATGGCCACGGACATTCCGGCTACGATGATGGTGCGCTGTCTGGCACCCAGCCATACAATGAGAAGAGGTGCCAGGGCGGACTTTGGCAGGCTGTTCAGGACCACCAGGTAAGGCTCCAGCACCTTTGCAAGACGGGGACAGCTCCACAGTAAAACGGAGATTCCAAGCCCTGCCAGAACCACGAAGGCGAAGCTAAGAAGGGTTTCCTTTAAGGTAGCGCCAATGTGGACAAAAAGAGACTGATCCTCTGCCATTTTCACAAAGGTCTGAAAGATCATGGAGGGGCTGCTGAAAATAAAGGAATCGATCCAGCCAAGCCATGCCAGGATTTCCCATTGTGCCAGGAAAATAAGAAAGACCAGAAGTCTTGCACCAACAACAAGACAACGGTCCCTTTTCTGCCGCGCAAGATATGCTTTTTGTGCGTGGGAGGGTTCATGCATTCTGATTCAGCTCCTTCCAGATGAGGTTGAAATAGGATTTGAAAGCAGGCGCATTCCTTGAGGCAAGGGGCGTGCGGTCTTCCAGATTCAGATTTATGGGAACGATTTTTACCACAGAGGCAGGACGCCGGGAAAGGATCAGTACCCGGTCTGCCATGCTGATGGCTTCGGAAATATCATGAGTAACCAGAATTGCCGGCTTCTTTTGCTTTTTCAGGATTTTTCCAATGTCATCACTTACATTCAGCCGTGTCTGGTAGTCAAGCGCTGAGAAGGGCTCGTCAAGGAGCAGAAGATCCGGCTTTAATGCCAGGGTACGGATCAGTGCCGCACGCTGACGCATGCCGCCGGAGAGCTGGCTTGGACGGCTGCTCCGGAACTTATCCAGTTCATAAAGCTTCAGCAGTTCATCCACATAGGAGAGCTTTTCCTTTGTAAGCTCCCCTCGTATTTCCAGTCCAAGGAGAACATTGCGGTAGACACTGCGCCACTCCAGGAGATGGTCCTTTTGCAGCATATAGCCAATACGGGAGCTGCCGCC
>CAKRKL010000004.1 GCA_934358405.1 uncultured Blautia sp. | reverse complement strand
CGAACCCACGCGCCCTTGCGGACAAACGGTTTTCAAGACCGCCTCGTTATGACCACTTCGATATCTCTCCATATAATTTTAAATAAAATCGTCCTGCACCTCAGGAGTTGTCCTTCAATCAAGAGGTTGTCTCTGTCAGTGCAAAACGTATTCTATCACTAAAACCTTTTTGTGTCAACAAGAATTTTTATTTTTTTCAAAAATTCGTTCAATATCGCAAAAAAGCCTCTGCAACAGCCAGATCTTCCGGAGTTGTGATCTTAATATTACGGTAAGACCCTTCAACCAGCAGAATCTTTGTTCCTGTCTCCTGCTCCACAACCATGGCATCATCTGTTACTTTACTCATATCCTTTTGGCGTATACTTTCATATGCTCCGCGGATCAGAGCATATGAAAATATCTGAGGAGTTTGAATATTCCATACAATTTTACGATCTGGTGTCTCTTTAATATATCCGGAGGTGTCAGAAAGCTTCACTGTGTCTTTCGATGGCATGCCTAATACACAGGCATTTGTCTGTTTCACCGCCTTATATCCTCTCTGAAGCATTTCTTCAGTAATAAATGGCCGCGCTCCATCGTGAATATACACATACTCTGTGTCCTGACAACACAAAAGCCCTGCATACACAGAATCATAACGTTCTTTTCCACCAGCTGTAATCCTGCTCACTTTATCAAAACCATATTTTTGCACAATTTCTTTTTTACAATAAGAAATCATGTCTTCGCCTGTAACCAGAATAATATTCTGAATCAGCGGGCTATTTTGAAAACACTGCAGGGAATAATACAGAATCGGCTTTCCTCCGATTTCCAGAAACTGTTTCTGTATCTTGCTGTGCATTCTTTTCCCCTGCCCTGCTGCCAGGACAATAGCTGTACCTCTACCCTGCTCCATTTATCTCTCTCCCAGCTTCAAATTAGGAACTGCATTCAGATCCCAGCCATGGCGTGTTCCCTTAATATACTCATAATACGCTGCAACTCCTATCATTGCGGCATTATCTGTACAGAAAATCGGAGACGGACGATAAAACTTATAGCCTCTGCTTTCACACGCCTTCGTCATAGCCTCCCGAAGAGCGCCATTAGATGCAACTCCGCCAGCAATGGCGATTTTATCCATATGATAGTCCTTAGCTGCAAGCATGGTGTGCTCCACCAAAACATCTACTACAGCCTTTTGGAAAGAAGCCGCAAGGTCTGCACGGTTAATCTCCTCACCTTTCATCTGCGCATTGTTAATATAATTTAAAACAGCAGACTTCACACCGCTGAAGCTGAAATCATACGGGCAATCCCCAAGCTTTCCTTTTGGGAAAACAATAGCCTCCGGATTTCCCTCCCTTGCAAGCTTATCCACCTTAGGTCCTCCCGGATATCCAAGACCAATAGCGCGGGCCACCTTATCAAAGGCTTCTCCTGCTGCATCATCTCTGGTACGTCCCAGAATTTCGAACTCACCATAGTCTTTTACAATTACAAGGTGCGTGTGTCCACCGGATACGATCAGGCATAAAAATGGAGGCTCCAGATCCGGATGCTCAATATAATTAGCAGAAACATGTCCTTCAATATGATGAACGCCCACAAGAGGAAGCTTTTTCGCATATGCGATTGCTTTTGCCTCTGCCACGCCTACTAAAAGTGCACCTACCAGTCCCGGACCATAGGTAACACCAATTGCATCCAAATCATCCAGAGTCACCTTAGCATCCTTCAGTGCCTCCTCAATAACCTGATTTATTTTCTCAATATGCTTACGCGATGCAATTTCCGGCACAACGCCCCCATACAAGGTATGAAGTGCGATCTGTGAGGAAATCACATTTGATAAAATAGTTCTGCCATTTTTCACAACGGAAGCTGCTGTTTCATCACAGGAGCTTTCTATTGCAAGAATTAATGTATCTTTCATGGTTTAATCCTCTTCAAAATTTAATTCCATTGTTTTTCCATCTTTACCTGGATATGCATTTGAAAAAATTCCTCTTACCATATCCATATATTCATCCGGTCTGATCAGAGACGGACTGTAATGAGTCAGCCACATTTCCTCCACCTCTGCTGTTTTCGCAAGAACGGCTGCCTCACGGAAGGTCATATGCTTATAGCCCTTTGCTTTTTCCAGCTTATCATCCTCCCCATACATTCCTTCACAGATAAAAAGATCTGAACCTTTGGCATGCTTCAGAATTGATTCTGTAGGACGGGTATCTGTTGTATACGTAACCTTCAGTCCCTTTCTTGCAGGACCAAGCACCATATCCGGCGTATATACCATACCATCTGCTTCAATTATATTGCCCTTCTGCAACGGATTCCAATATTCCAGCGGAATCCCCTGTTCACGGGCACGTTCCAAAGAAAATTTTCCCTGACGAAGAATTTCCAGCGTATATCCATAGCAAATTACATTATGGTTCACCCGAAATGCGGTAATTCGGTATCCATTGATTTCTAATACCTGCTCCGGTCCGCTGATTTCAATAAATTTCAGTTCAAAAGGAAGCTCCGGTGCGATTACGCGAAGAGCATTTACCACTCTTTCCAGCCCTTTGGGGCCGATCAGTGTCAGTGGTTCTGTACGTTCTGCATTTCCCATTGTAAGAAGCAGTCCCGGAAGTCCGCTTATATGATCACCATGAAAATGAGTAAAGCAAATCACATCAATGGGTTTAAAGCTCCAGCCCTTTTCCTTAATTGCGACCTGTGTTCCCTCGCCGCAGTCAATCAGAAGGCTGCTGCCTTTATAACGGGTCATCAGTGCTGTCAGCCACCTTCTTGGAAGGGGCATCATTCCTCCGGTTCCAACCAGACAAACATCTAACATATATTAAAATATCCTCTTTTCATTTAACATTCTCTGGGAAAGTTTAACACAAGCAGTTTGCTAAAACAAGTGTTTTCCCTGTAAAATCAGGTGCCGTAGCTTGACAAACGGTATACAATGTGGTTTGATATCACTTTGAATTAATCCAAGAAAGGACTTATTATGATTTTCAGCAGCAAACCTCAAAAATTTACCTGGAGAAATTTTTTTATCCTACTATTTCTTATATCTGCCGGAGGCTTCCTGGTCTGGCAGCTGATTCCTGAGAGCTCCTGGTTTGGTTCCCAGACTGACTGGTATTCCCAGCATATGACCATTGCCGATTATATGAGAAAAAATTTTTATGCCACAGGTCAGCTTTTTCCTGATTTCACAGGACTTGGCGGAGGAACCAATTTCTTTTCCCTGTCCTATTATGGTTTCATGCGGCCGGATGTACTGATTTCCTACTTTTTTCCCCAGGTGCCTGTAGCGTACTTTATTCAGGGATATGCCATATTGGAAATTCTTTTTGGTGCAGGACTTATTTACTACTGGCTTCACAGAAAAGGATTTTCTGATTTCACCGGTTTTTCCTGCGGATTCCTTTACCTGACTGCAAACTGCTTTTTTCAGGCCCACAGGCAGATTATGTTTGTCAATTATATGCCATTTTTAATTCTTGCCTTTTTGTGTCTGGATCGGATTCTGGCAGTTCAAAAGGAGCCTGCATACTGCATCCGCCCACATATGGGTCTGGTTCTTTCCCTGTTTTTTTGTATCCTGCACAGCTTTTACTTTTTTCCGTCCTGCTTTGTGGCCTGTATTCTTTACATAGATCACCTGCTGCCGGATTTTTTAAAAAGGACTAACACAGCTGGCCAGAAAAAACTAAAACAGAAAATCTGGTGGAACTACATTCTGGATGTATCTATTGCCGTGTCCATGAATATGTTTCTCCTGCTTCCCACCGGACTTGCCATTCTCGGAAATACAAAAGATACCGGAAACAGTACTTCCCTGCTGAAAATTCTTGGCGTAAATCCAACTCTTGACAGTATTTTGTATAGTCCTTATGGCTGCGGTCTTACTGTAATCTGCCTGTATGCCCTTCTCCTTTGTATTCGGGAAAAAAAGACTCGCAAACTGTCCATTGCCATCTTTGTCCTTCTGTTTTTTGACGTTTTTTACTGGATTTTAAATGCGACCCTGTATGTCCGCCCCAAATGCCTGATTCCCTTTCTGCCTCTGATTCTTTATCTGACAGCTCAGGCTCTGGAGGGACTTCATCAAAAAAAGATACGCCATAGTCTGCCCCTTGCAATGCTTTGTGCTATTCCGGTGGCGGTACAGCTTATTTTCCTGCTTCGCAATAAACAGGTGCGCTTCCTGACAATGGCAGACCTTATTTTGCTTCTTTTATTTGTTATGCTTTCACTTTTTCTGGAAAAAAGGAAGCTTTTGCTTCCCTGCAAGCCGTTTTTTACAAATATGTGCAAGCTGGTTCTTCTTTGTGCAATCCCGGCTATGCTTTTTCTTGCAAAAGGACAGGAAGAACGATATGCCTCTGTTTCCGATGAATCCAGAGATTATTTTTCCTCCGAAGATCTTGAAGCCTACTGTGAAAACATGCAGGCACGTTTTGACGTAATTGAGCATCCTTCCAACAATACCAATTACGTTATCACCGGAAATCAGAATAAAAGCACCTTGTATTCTTCTATTTCCAACAGTAATTACAACAATCTGCTTTATAACATTCTGAAAATGCCCATCAGCATCCGCAATCGGGTAGCGATGACAGCTGATGAGAATCCCTTTCAGGAATACCTGATGGGAGTGCGTTATATTCAAACTAAGGCAAATAAAGTTCCGGCAGGATATACAATACTTCAGGAAAAAGACGGACATGTGCTTGCAGAAAATAAAAATGTACTTCCCCTTGCCTATGGAAGCACAGCCCTGATGTCAGAAGCTGATTACGATCAGCTTTCTTACCCTCAAAACCTGGATGTGCTTATAAATCGCACAATTATTCCGGAGGCTTCCGACAGCGAAAAGGGAACAGCGAGTTCAATCTCCTATACTTCCTCCATGAAGAAATACTCTCTTCCTGAGGATTTCTTTTCCCATAAAGCTTCCCCCAAAAACAGTACCATAGAAAAAAAGCTGCCCGAAGTACTGCCTGCTTCCACTATTTTGCTGATTTCCTTTGATGTGGAATACAGCGGAGAACGGGATATTTCCATTATTATAAATGGCGTCCGAAACCGTCTTTCCGGTTCCCTGGCTCCTTATCCCAATAACAACCATACATTTTATTATCTGATATCTGCAAATGAAGCTATGGATGCTTTGGAAATCAGCTTTTCCAAAGGGGATTATAAAGCGAAAAATGTTTCTGCATATACCATTCCCCTGTCCGCTCTTTCCCAGCCAGGAATAATTCCTGTTCAGGAAAACAGCGTTTCAGGAAAGCAGATTGTGAACGGAAGCATTGATATGCCAAAGGATGGCTATTTTGTCACTTCCTACACTTATTCAAAAGGCTATACCGCTTATGTAGATGGGCTTAAGGTAACACCAGTTCAGGTCAACAAAGCCTTTGTAGGCTTCCCATTACAAAAAGGGGCACATGAAATCATTCTTGAATTCCATGCGCCCGGTAAGTCCCTTGGACTTATTTTCAGCTGTCTTGCAGCTGCATTTTTAGTTCTTACAAATATATGGTACCTGATAAAACGTAATATTATCAGCCATGCCTGGTCATAAGCAAAGCATCTTCCACGGGGTCCGTATAATACTTTTTGCGGATCCCGTCTCTTGTAAATCCCATTCTTTCATAAAGTCGGATTGCCGTATCATTTCCAACGCGAACTTCGAGGTGGATCATAGTTATTCCCTGCTGCTCTGCCAGCCGAATCAGGCTGTCCATAAGAAAGTGTCCGATTCCCTCTCTCTGGCGATTCGGGTGTACTGCTACATTAGTGATATCTCCTTCGTCCAAAACCATAAGAAGTCCACAGTACGCTATTATTTTCTCTTTTTCTTCCACCACAAGAAACATGGCATCCTTACGGGTCAGATAGGTAAAAAAGCCCTCTTTCGTCCATGGTGGCGAAAAAAGTGCTGTCTCTATTTCCATCACCTGATCGAGATCCTCCACCAGCATTTCCCGAAGGATCATGGCTGCACCTCGCCTTTCGCTATCTCGTCCCTGTTTTCCTGTTCCTTTAGCTTCTGCGCCCGTTCTCTCTCAGCCTGGGAAACTCTTAAATATTCCGGCACATGCTCCATAGCTGTTATCACCTTGCCTTCTTTTACATAAAATGCACCAAGAGCTGCAACGGCTGCTGCTCTTTGTTTATTCACATGTGCAGGCGCAAAAGAGTATGGAGTCTTCAGATTCTCCCGGATCATTTGAGCAAAAACCGGAACTCCATCACCAAGAAAAATCACTTCTTCCCCTCTCTGATTCAGTTTGTCAATCAGTTCCATCATAGGAACCGCCATCTGTGCTTCCACCGTTACCAGCTTATGATTTTCAAAGCGGTAGATACCGGTATAAACCTGGCTTCTTCTTGCGTCCATAATCGGACAGATCAGAGCTCTGGCATCATATAAGTTGTATGCCAGCGCATCCACTGTCGGAATCTCCACAAGCGGCTTCTTTAAGGCAAGGCCCAGTCCCTTGGCTGTGGCTGAGCCGATACGAAGTCCGGTAAAGGATCCCGGTCCTGCGGCTACGGCAATGGCATCAATTGTATCCATATCCAGCTCTGTCATCTTTACCAGCTCATCAAGCATTGGCAGAAGTGTCTGGGAATGTGTTTTTTTGTAATTAACTGTATATTCAGCAATCAGGCTGTCATTCTCCACTATTGCTACGGAAGCGACGATTCCTGAACTGTCAAGTCCTAAAATTTTCATATTGTCTCCTTGTGGATTTTATTCCGGAAGTCCGGTTACTGTAATTTTGCGGTAATCAAATCCTTTTTCCAGATTTTTCTCAATGGTGATCTCAATAATATGTTCCGGCAGAATCTCCTCAATCAGGTTCGCCCATTCGATCAGACAAATGCCGTTTCCATAAAAATAATCGTCATAGCCGATTTCTTCCATCTCTTCGATATCTCCGATCCGGTATACATCGAAGTGATAAAAGGGCATGCGTCCTGTCTCATATTCCTGGATGATAGTAAAGGTAGGACTGTTTACAGGCTCTGTGATCCCAAGCCCGGCCGCTACTCCCTGCGTAAAAACCGTCTTGCCTACGCCTAAATCTCCTACCAGAGTATATACTTGCCCGGGAAGGGCATTTTCCCCTATCCACTTTCCAAATGAAAATGTCTCTTCGGGGCTGAAAGTTTCTTTAATCATAGCTTTGTAAAGCTCCTTTTTAACCGTTTTTCCTTGCAGAATTACTCTTTGCATATTATAATAGAACGAATAACGAAATACAATACTTTTTGAAAAAGGAGATCAAACTATGGCAAATCCAATCGTTACCATTACCATGGATAATGGAGATGTAATGAAAGCGGAATTATATCCTGAAATTGCACCGAATACTGTAAATAATTTTATCAGCCTTGTTAAAAAGGGCTTTTATGACGGTCTTATTTTTCACCGTGTGATCTGCGGCTTTATGATCCAGGGTGGATGCCCGGACGGAACCGGAATGGGCGGCCCGGGATACAGCATCAAAGGTGAATTTGCGCAGAATGGTGTGAAGAATGATTTAAGACATACAGAAGGTGTCCTTTCCATGGCAAGAGCTATGCATCCTGATTCAGCAGGAAGCCAGTTCTTCATCATGCACAAGAATGCACCTCATCTTGACGGCGCATATGCAGCCTTTGGCAAAGTGACTGAGGGAATGGACATTGTAAATAAAATTGCTGAAACTGACACAGATTACAGTGACAGACCTCTTGACGAGCAGAGAATCAAAGCTATGACAGTGGAAACCTTTGGTGTTGATTACCCGGAACCGGAGAAATGCTGATTTCCTGTCAGAAATAAATATAACAAAGAGGTTCAGGAAGTTTCGGGACTCCCGAAGTTTTCCTGAACCTTTTTATTAACTGTTTTCAGAAGTTCAATGGTCAAATACCCTGATCTCTCCATCCACATCTGCAAAATACAATTCTTTCTCTTTCTCCATTTTCACTCTTCCGCTGGTAGCTTCTGTGATCGTCTTCTCAATCCTTCCCACCTGATCATTTGGCACAAGCAGATGCATGATCACTTTATCTGTATATTCCGTATCCAGCACAGGAAGCTGGTTTTCCCCTGCAATGTACTGCAGCTTACCGATTGCTGTATAATCTGCTGTAAGTGACAGTGAAATACCATGATGCTTTTCTATCACCTTACTTGCTCCAAGCCCTGCCTGCACAGCGCCTGAATAGGCTCTTACAAGACCGCCAGTGCCAAGAAGCACACCTCCGAAATATCTGGTGACTACGACAGCCACATTATAAATATCCTCTCCAAGAATCACATCCAGCATAGGCCTGCCTGCTGTTCCGGATGGCTCCCCGTCATCGCTGCACCTTGTAAACTCACGATGCCCGCCAATGGAATAAGCATAGCAGTTATGTCTGGCATCCCAGTATTTCTTCTTCATTTCTTCTATGAAAGCAAGAGCGTCCTCTTCTTTCTCAACCAAACGTACAGTGGCTATAAAACGGGATTTCTTCTCCGTAATCTCCCCTTCACCGCCGACATAAATCGTCTTATAATTTTCCAGCATACAGGAACCTCCAAGCTTGTTTATCCGAAAATATCCATTTCCATATCCGAATATGGTCTGTAACATAGTTTACCATGAATTTGTATTCGTTTCCATAGGGGTTTTACAAAAGACCTTCTTCAATCTGTTATAATCAGGCATAGAAATACTTTTTTCTGGAAAAAATCCCCATTAAGCCAGGTAATAAGTTCACAGAAATATTCGATTTTAGGGTTTATTTACCATTTGAAATTTGATATAATAAAGCGGATTATAAAGGAGGTTTATCATGAACTACGGAAAAAAATCGGCCTCTAGGAAACGGAATTCTCTTATTTCCCGCTCATCCATGATGGGGAAAAGAGCTCATGTTTCGTTTATCAGAGTCCTTTTCATCGGTCTGATTGCCCTTTGCGTTGCGGTGTCCAGTCTTGGAATCGGTTCCATCCGCGGAATCCTTGCCAATACACCGGATGTAAACGAAGTGGACATCATGCCTCTTGGTTACGCAACTTTCCTCTATGACTGTAACGGAAACCAGATTCGTAAACTGGCCGCACCTAATGCCAACCGACTTCCGGTATCCATTGAACAGATTCCTGAGGATCTTCAGCATGCAGTTGTTGCCATTGAGGATGAACGTTTCTATGAGCATAACGGAATCGATGTAAGAGGTATTCTCCGTGCCGGTGTAAAAGCACTTACAAGCGGAGATTTCTCAGAGGGTGCCAGTACCATTACCCAGCAGCTTCTGAAGAACAATGTCTTCACCAACTGGACCAATGAGTCCACTCAGGTTGAGAGATTCACACGTAAGCTTCAGGAACAGTATCTTGCCATTGAAATTGAAAAAAAGATCAATGACAAAAGTGTAATTCTTGAGAACTATCTGAATACGATTAACCTTGGTGCAGGTGCTTACGGTGTTCAGGCAGCTGCACGCCAGTATTTTAATAAGGATGTATGGGATCTGAATCTTTCCGAATGTGCTACAATTGCAGGTATCACTCAGGCACCTACCAAGTACAATCCCATTGAGAATCCCAAGGCGAATGCCAAGCGACGCAAGGATGTTCTTGATCACATGCTGACTCAGGGTTATATCACCCAGGAACAGTATGACGAAGCCCTTGCCGATGATGTATATACCCGCATTCAGGATGCGCAGGCTTACAATACACAATCTCAGAGCAAGACCTACTCCTATTTTGAGGATGAGCTTACTCAGCAGGTTGTCAATGACCTGATGAATATTAAGGGATATACCAAGACACAGGCACAGAATCTTCTGTACAGCGGCGGTCTGAAAATTATGACTACCCAGGACCCTAATATCCAGAATATCCTGGATGAAGAGTACGCAGATCCTTCCAACTATCCGGATTATGTACAGTATGCTCTGGAATATGCCCTCACTGTAAAGAAACCAGATGGCACAGAAGCCAACTACAGTAAGGAAATGCTCAAGCTTTACTTCCAGAATGAGGATTCATCCTTTGATCTGCTGTTTGATTCCCAGGATGAAGCTCAGTCCTATGTAGACCGCTATAAGGCTGATATCCTTTCAGATGGAAGCACAGTAGTTGCAGAACGTGTAAGCTTTGTACCGCAGCCCCAGTCATCCATGACGGTTATTGATCAGCATACCGGCTATGTGAAAGCCATCATTGGAGGACGAGGTGAAAAGACCGCCAGCCTGACGCTGAACCGTGCTACAGCCAGTCCCCGTCAGCCCGGATCTACATTCAAGATCGTGTCAACCTACGCACCGGCACTTAATGAGAAGGGGATGACTCTTGCCACTACTTACGAAGATGAACCCATCACCTACGAAAATGGTGCCCCGGTTAACAACGCAAGCGGTTCTTTTAATGGCACTACTACCATCCGTACTGCTATCCGTAATTCAGTTAATACAGTTGCAGTCCAGTGCTTTGAGGATGTAACCCCTGCACTTGGATTGAAATATCTGGATAATTTCGGTTTCACTACCCTTGCTCATGGAACAGAGGCTGACACAGATGCTAACGGTAATGTGTTTACAGATGCCAACCTTCCTACTGCCCTTGGAGGTCTTACCTACGGTGTTACCAACGTAGAGCTTTGTGCTTCCTATGCAGCTATTGCAAATAACGGTAAGTATATCAAGCCTGTTTACTACACCAAGATTTTGGATCACAATGGAAATGTACTGATCGAGAATAGCTCAGCAGGACGTTCCGTAATCAAAGAAACAACTGCTTATCTTCTTACCAGTGCAATGGAAGATGTTGTGCAGAATGGTACCGGTACAGCATGCCAGCTTGATAATATGGCTGTTGCAGGTAAGACAGGTACCACAGAGGATTATAATGATTTGTGGTTTGTAGGCTACACACCTTATTACACATGTGCAGTATGGTCCGGATATGATGGTAATCAGAAGATGCCTGAGGGAACTGCACGTAACTTCCACAAAACTTTATGGCGTAAGGTTATGAACCGTATCCATCAGGGCATGGAATATAAGGATTTTGAGCAGCCAGACGGCATTGAACAGATTAGCATTTGTTCCGAGACAGGGCTTCTTCCAAGAGCCGGCTGTCCGGTTATAGAAGAATATTTTGACGTAGGCACTATGCCAACCGATTACTGCGATCAGCATTTTTACGATTATGATGAAGAAGAGGAAGAAATGGAAATTTTTGATGAACAGCTTACTCCTACTCCTAATCCAGAGAATCCTGATGGCACCCCAACCACCCCGGATGGCGAAACCGGAGGCAGTGACGGAACCGGCGGCAATGACGGTTCCGATGATATGGATGCCGGCTATGACGAAGGCACCGGTGATATTTATTATTACGAATAAGTAAGCATATAAAAAATACCCGATAGAGAAATGTTCAAGGAACAGATCTCCACCGGGTATTTTTATGTAGTATTATATCATTCTGAATTCATCAGAAATATCAATCCTTGATTACCATACGGGCAGCACCATAGATGCCGGCATCATTTCCAAGGCTTGCAAGAATGATCGGAGTACTCTTGCAGGACGGGAAAGCATATTTCTGATAATACTTCTGGATGCAGTCTGTAAGAGCCTTGCCAGCCTTAGATACACCGCCTCCGATTACGATGGCCTCCGGGTCCGTTACGCAGGCAAACATAGCAAGTGTGCTTCCCAGAATATCTCCAACCTTCTCCATTGTCTTAACAGCCAGTGCATCTCCTTCTTTGTAGAAGTCAAGCACGTTCTTTGCGGAAAGCTTCTCCACATGACGCATTTTGCTGTCTTCCTGGCTCTCCTCCAGAATGTCATTGGCTACGCGTACAATACCGGTAGCGGACGCATACTGCTCCAGACATCCGTGATTGCCGCAGTTGCATGGACGAACCTCGTTATGATTTACACATGCATGTCCAATCTCACCGCCGGCACCATGATGGCCTGCAATAATCTTGCTGTCAATGATGATACCGCCTCCAACACCGGTTCCAAGAGTTACCATGATCACGTTCTTAGAGCCTTCTGCAGCACCCTTCCATGCCTCTCCAAGAGCTGCAATATTAGCGTCATTAGCTGCCTTTGCAGGAAGTCCTGTCAGTGCGCTTAATTCGCTTGCAACGGCCTTAAAGCCCCAGTGAAGGTTTACTGCCATAGGAACCTCTCCATTCTCATTGACAGGTCCTGGAATGCCAATACCTACACCATCAACATTATCCTTGGTAATGCCTCTCTCATCCAGCTTCACCTTAATTGTGTCTGCAACATCCGGAAGAATTGAGGAACCGTTATTCTCCAATCTGGTAGGAATCTCCCACTGCTCAACCAAAGTTCCATTTGTAAGGAATAATCCACATTTTACAGAAGTTCCACCTACATCAATTCCAAAACAATACATACCCATTATAATTTTCCATCCTTTCTAATTCTATAAAATCAACTACAGGCTTTCTTTTTTATTCTCTCAAAATGAAAAATACCTGCATAAACCTTACTGCTCGCGCTTTTTGGCAATGTTTGCCTGAACACGCTTGTACAGCTCCTCAGCTGCATTATAGCCCATCTTCTTCTGTCTATGGTTAACAGCTGCTGATTCAACGATAACTGCCAGATTACGTCCTGGTCGAATCGGAAGAGAATGACACACGATCTTATTGCCAAGATATTCTGTATACTCTTCATGAAGTCCCAACCGATCGTATTCTTTATCCCGATCCCACTCTTCAAGCTTGATCACAAGATCAACTGACTGTGTATCCTTAACGCTCTCAACACCAAACAGAGTCTTCACATCAATAATGCCAATACCGCGAAGCTCAATAAAGTGACGGGTAATATCCGGTGCAGAGCCAACTAATGTAACATCACTTACCTTGCGCAGCTCTACAACATCATCACTTACAAGACGATGACCACGCTTTATCAGTTCCAGAGCAGCCTCACTTTTACCGATACCACTTTCGCCTGTGATAAGAACACCCTCGCCATATACATCCACAAGCACACCATGAATGGAAATGCAGGGTGCCAGCTGAACGCCAAGCCAACGAATGATCTCAGCCATAAGACTGGATGTGGTTCTCTCTGTAACAAATGTAGGCACATTATATTTATAAGCAAGATCGATCATGTCCTGAGATGGTCTTGTCATAGTACTGAAGATTACGCAGGGAATCTTACTGGAGATAAAACGCTCGTACTTAAATGCCCGCTCCTCATCACTTAACTGCATCAGATAAGTATACTCTACATATCCGATAATCTGAACACGCTCGTTTGCAAAATGCTCCAGATATCCTGTAAGCTGCAAAGCCGGACGATTTATTTCTGCTGTCTTCACATAAATCTCTGTAAGGTCAATATCAGGCGTCAGGTTTGTCAGATTCAGTTCCTGCGCCAGCTTGGTAAGCTGTACACCTTTCATGCTTTTATCTCCTTTTTATTTAATGAAATCCTGCTGCTTCCGTAGTCCGTACTTGATCTTAATCAGGCGGCTTCAGCGGAAGGTCGCACTCTTTTTTATTATACACAATTTTTTTAACAACTTCAATGTTCAATCTTGTGAAAAAATTCATAGACTGCTTCAGCACTTTGAATATTCATAGACTCCGTTTGGCTTAATTCATCTATAGAAGCATCTCGGATATTTTCAATGGAGCGAAATCTGCGCATAAGAGCCTTGCGTCTTGTTTCCCCGATTCCCGGAATATCATCCAGAACAGAATGTACCTGTTCCTTTCCCCGAAGTGAGCGATGGTATTCAATAGCAAACCGATGGGCTTCATCCTGAATTCTTGTAACTAAATGGAAGCCCTCACCAGAAGTATCAATTGGAATTTCCACATTGTTAAAATAAACCCCTCTTGTTCGATGATTATCATCCTTTACCATACCACATACCGGAATATTAATTCCAAGCTCATTAAGCACTTTAAGAGCAATGTTTACCTGTCCTCTTCCACCATCCATCAAGATCAGATCCGGGAGCCTGGAAAAGCTGTCAAATTCTCCCTTTGCTTCGTGAGTAAACCGTCTTGTAAGCACCTCCTCCATGCTTGCATAATCGTTTGGCCCCTGTACCCATTTGATCTTAAATTTACGATAATCACTTCGCTTTGGCTTTCCTTTCTCATAGACAACCATAGAGCCGACGGACTCAAAGCCGCTGATATTGGAAATGTCGTAAGCTTCCATGCGCACAATATTTTTAAGTCCCAGCCATTCTTCAATTTCCTTAACTGCACCGATGGTGCGTCCTTCCTCCCGCTTGATTCGCTCCTTATCCTTAGAAAGAACCATCCATGCGTTTTCCTTTGCCAGCTCCACCAGTTTCTCCTTTGTACCTTTTTTGGGTACACGGATATGAACACGCTGCTTTCTTCTTGCGGACAGCCAGTCCTCGATGATCTGCGCATCTTCAATTTCTGTCTGCAGCATGATTTCTCCCGGAATAAAAGGGGTACCTGCATAAAACTGCTTCAGAAAGCTTGACAACACCTGTTCTTTGGTATCCCCTCCTGCCACCCGCAAAAAGAAATGGTCTCTTCCGATCAGTCTGCCGCTGCGCATGAAAAATACCTGCACTACAGCATCCTGTTCCCGCAGATCTTCGCTTTCATCCATTGCCACTGCAATAATATCCTTGTCCTCTTCCCCGTAAGTGGTAATTTTCTGCCGCTCACCAATCCTTTTGATGCTGCTGATCAGATCCCGATAGCCTGCTGCATCTTCAAAGCGCATATCCTCAGAGGCTGCCAGCATTTTTTCTGTCAGCTGATTGATGGTTTCCTGAAAATTGCCGTTTAAAAAATGAAGCACCTGAGCAATATTTTTCTTATATTCTTCTTCACTTACATTTCCCTGACAGGGGGCTGTACACTGTTTCATGTGGTAATACAGGCAGGGACGGTCCTTTTTGCAGTCTCTTGGCAAGGTACGGCTGCAGGAGCGGACCATGTAAATTTTTCTTACCAGCTCAATTACATCCTTTACTGCTGCCGAGCTGGTATAGGGGCCAAAATATTTCGCCTTATCCTTTTTCATTGTACGGGAAAAAAGCACTCTTGGGTATGGTTCATTTACTGTTACCTTAATAAATGGATAAGTCTTGTCATCCTTTAGCATGGTATTATATTTCGGGCGGTGTTCCTTAATCAGATTGCACTCCAGCACCAAGGCTTCCAGCTCTGAATCAGTGACAATATATTCAAATCTCGTGATATGTGTAACCATCTGCTCAATTTTAACGCCTTTGTTACGGCTGCTCTGAAAGTACTGCCGAACACGGTTCTTCAGGCTGACTGCCTTGCCCACATATATAATCTCATCCTTTTCCCCATGCATAATGTAAACTCCCGGCTTACCGGGAAGCTTCTTTAATTCTTCTTCAATCAGGAACATAGAATCTCTCCTTCTGAAAAGAACCGGGAATACTCCCGGTTCTTATTCTTTCCTATATTGTCATCTTTGTGTCAGCTGTATCTGCACTTTCCTTAATTTTTGCCGGATTATCTTCTCCCGCTGTCGCTGCAGACTCTGCATCTGTGTTATTTTCAGCATTTTCATCCTGCTCTTTACTATCAGTCAGCGCCTTCACAGACTCATCCAAAGCTTTCAGCCCCTCTTTATCCAGTTCATCCGAAACCTCCAGACCATGTTCCACAGCACGGAAAATAATCATAAACTCTTTGCCTGTGATAGTTTCCTTGCGGATCAGATAGGCGGCAATCTTATCAAGAGCTTCTCTGTGGCTGCTGATCAGACGCTTAGCCTCCTCATAGGAAACACGAAGCAGCTCCATAACCTCATGATCAACCTCTGTGGCTGTATTATCTCCGCAGTTCAGTACTGCACGGCCGTTAAGATACTGGTTCTCCTGAGTAGCAAGCCCCATAAGACCGAATTTCTTTGACATACCATATTGCGTGATCATAGCACGGGCAACCTTGGTTGCCTGCTCAATGTCATTAGATGCACCTGTGGTAACACTCTCAAATACGATTTCTTCTGCAGCACGACCTCCCAGATAGCCTACCAGCATAGCCTCCAGCTCTTTCTGGGTATTCAGATACTTCTCTTCCTCCGGAACCTGCATAACATAGCCAAGTGCGCCCATAGTACGTGGTACGATGGTAATCTTCTGCACAGGCTCTGCATCCTTCTGAAGAGCACTTACCAGCGCATGTCCTACCTCATGATAGGAAACAATGCGACGCTCCTGGGCGCTGAGAATACGGTCTTTCTTCTCTTTACCCACCAGCACAACCTCTACAGATTCCTGAAGATCCTTCTGGGAAACTGCATGTCTGCCATTTTTAACTGCCAGAATGGCAGCTTCATTGACCATGTTGGCAAGATCAGAACCAACTGCACCGGACGTTGCAAGAGCAATAGCCTCGAAGTCAACTGTGTCATCAAGGCGCACATTCTTAGCATGAACCTTCAAAATATCGATACGTCCCTTCAAATCCGGACGGTCAACGATCACACGACGGTCAAAGCGTCCCGGACGAAGAAGTGCCGGATCCAAAACCTCAGGACGGTTGGTAGCTGCCAGAATCAAAAGTCCCTTGGAGGTATCAAAGCCATCCATCTCTGCAAGCAGCTGATTCAAAGTCTGCTCACGCTCATCATTTCCTCCTCCATAATGGGAATCACGGCTTTTACCGATAGCATCAATCTCATCAATAAACACAATACAAGGAGCATTTTTCTTAGCTTCCTCGAAAAGATCACGGACACGGGATGCACCTACACCTACAAACATCTCCACAAATTCAGATCCGGAAAGAGAAAAGAAGGGTACATGTGCCTCACCTGCAACTGCCTTGGCAAGAAGGGTCTTACCTGTACCCGGAGGGCCTACAAGCAGCGCACCTTTAGGAAGCTTGGCTCCGATTTCTACGTATTTGCCGGGATTATGGAGGAATTCCACAACCTCCTGCAGGGATTCCTTAGCCTCATCCTGCCCTGCCACATCCTTAAAGGTGATTCCTGTCTCCTTCTGAACATAGGCTTTGGCACGGCTTTTACCAACTCCCATTACTCCACCACCGCCTTTGTTCATACGGCGCATGAAGAACATAAGAAGCACAAATAAAAGCACTGACGGAAGAAGCACACTGAGCATCATTGCCATAAATTCGCCCAATGCATCCGGCGGCTCGGATTTAAATATGATTCCTGTTCCCTCCAGACGCTTGGTAAGTGCAGTCTCATCCTCTGTCAGATTGGTGTAATAGCTGATTTCCTGATAAGGGTTTACCTGTTTCTTCGGTACAATGGTCAGGTTATCAGACTGAAGTGTAACAGATTTCACTTCCCCATTATTCACCATATCAATAAACTTATCATACGTAATCTCACTGGAATTATCCTGCAGCATATTGGTAAACAGGCTGAAACACACCAGAGTAACCAAAAGACATATCAGAAAAGCCAGAATGGACTGATGATTTTTCTTATTGCGGTTCGGATCCTGATTTCTTCTCGGATCCCCTTTATCAGGGCGTTGTCCGCCTTGATTGTTGTCCAGATTATTATCCATTTTGTTCCTCCTTACTATCTTTTTTATTATAAAGATAAAACCAGGATAAATCAACTGCGATATTGTGAAAACTCTCCGATTTTTTGCGAAAAAGGGAGCAGAAAAATTTACATTTCTTATGAAATAGATACTTTTTTTAAAAAGGAAACTGTAGTATACTAGGAACATGGTTTTTTTGACCTGCATCACATAACAAACTGCCTGCTTTTGCAGGCATCACTTTAAAACAATAGATGAGGAAGCGGTATGTCATAAATTAAGCAATTGCTCCATAATATTTATGTTATACCAGAGAGAGGAAAAACAGAATGAAAAAAATTGGATTCGATAATGACAAGTATCTGAAAATGCAGTCCGAACACATTCGTGAGCGTATCAGCAAATTTGACAATAAGCTTTATCTGGAGTTCGGAGGCAAATTATTTGATGATTATCACGCATCCCGCGTTCTCCCAGGTTTTGAACCGGACAGCAAGCTGCGCATGCTTATGCAGCTTTCCGACCAGGCTGAAATCGTAATTGTTATCAGTGCACCTGATATTGAGAAAAATAAGGTACGCGGTGATCTTGGCATTACCTATGACGAAGATGTACTGCGTCTCATGCATGAGTTTACCAGCAGAGGTCTCTATGTAGGAAGTGTTTGCATCACACGCTATTCCGGACAGGAAGGAGCAGATGCATTTAAAAAGCGTCTGGAGAAGCTTGGAATCAGAGTTTATGTTCTTTACAATATTCCAGGATATCCAAGCAACACCTCTCTGATCGTAAGTGATGAAGGATACGGAAAGAATGACTATATTGAAACCACCCGCCCTCTCGTTGTTATTACTGCACCCGGACCTGGAAGCGGAAAAATGGCAGCCTGCCTTTCCCAGCTTTACCACGAGTATAAAAGAGGAATCAGCGCAGGATACGCTAAGTTTGAGACTTTCCCGATCTGGAATATTCCGCTGAAGCATCCTGTGAACCTTGCTTATGAGGCTGCTACAGCTGATCTGAATGATGTAAATATGATCGATCCATTTCATCTGGATGCTTATGGCGTTACTACAGTCAACTATAACCGTGATGTTGAGATTTTCCCGGTTGTACAAGCCATGTTTGAGAAGATTATGGGAGAATGCCCATACAAATCCCCTACTGACATGGGTGTAAATATGGCCGGAAATTGCATCGTAGACGATGAAGTCTGCCAGGAAGCATCCCGTCAGGAAATCATCCGCAGATATTATAAGAGTATGGATGCCCTTATTACAGGTACTGGTACTGAAGAAGAGGTTTACAAAATTGAGCTTCTTCTAAAGCAGGCTCATGCTGCCCTGGAAGACCGCAGAGTTGTCCCGGCTGCACTTGATATAGAGAAGACAACCGGCGCCCCGGCTGCTGCTATGGAGCTGGATGACGGAAGGATTATCACAGGTAAGACCTCTGATCTTCTTGGTGCATCCTCAGCTCTTCTTCTGAATGTTCTGAAGGAGCTTGCCGGAATCGATCATGCAGTACATGTAATTTCTCCTGATGCGATCCACCCCATTCAGGAACTGAAGACCAACTACCTCGGAAGTAAGAACCCAAGACTTCACATGGATGAGACCATGATTGCTCTGTCTATCAGTGCAGCTACCAACCCGGATGCTCGTCTCGCCCTTGAACAGATTCCGAAGCTGAAAGGCTGCCAGGCTCATACCTCCGTTATGCTTTCTTCTGTGGATATCCTCTCCTTCCGCAAGCTTGGCATTGACCTCACCTGCGAACCGAAATTCGAGCAGGGGGAAGTAGCTACCGTAAAAGAAAGCTGTTAGATTTTCCAAACACGCTCTATCACATAATTCATAAAAAACAGAACCAGAGAAGCAACAGTTTGAAACTGTTATTCTCTGGTTCTGTTTTTATATCCCAAAGCGTGTCTGAAAAAAGCTTTCTCCTCCAATCCAGCATAGGAACAGCAAATAAAAACTACTTTTTCATAAAATGTTTAATAAACAAATACATCAGAATCACCAGTGCACCCAGATATCCCAGCACACCCAGTGCCGGTATTCCAAGCATCTTCGGCGTCATATTTGTAGTGCAGATAATACTGGAGCTGATCAGCAGTGCCATAACCCAAAGTCCCAGCACAATATTCCGGATCAGGCGTCGCATCAGCCATGCCAGGTCATCAGAAGCATGCAGATCCAGGTTGATCTTTGTCTGCCCCTTCATGCATCCCTGGAGAAAATCAGCTGCAAGTGTGGGAATATCAATTGCCCGAAGGGCAGACCGATACAGCTTCTTTCCGGTTCCCTTCAGCTGCTTTTTCCAGTTTCCTTCTTCCAGAAGAGTTCCCTTCAGACGTGCAGCTGCAATCTGCACCATGTTAATTTCCGGACTGATATTTGCAAGCACACCCTCCATATGGGTAAGCCCGCGGGCAAGCATAGTCAGACCGTGAGGCATGACTATCTTGTTTTCCTTCATTACATCCATCAGGTCTGTAAAAATTTCCACAATATCAATCTCGCCGAAATCAGCTGTACCATATTTCGCCATCAGATCCCGGATATCTGTGTAAAGACGGCTCTGATCCGGTTTGCCCTTAAACTCTCCGAGTGCCAGCACTGCATCCTGGATTTTCCCAATATCATTCAGCGCCACACCCTCAATTGCCTCTCCGATCAGCTCCCGGTCACGGTCACCCAGCCTTCCCATCATTCCCATATCGATCCATACGATTTTACCGCCCTGGATCATTACATTGCCCGGATGGGGATCTGCATGAAAGAATCCGTCATCCATGACCTGCTTAATAAAGTTATCAACAAATTTACTTCCAATCTCATTCAGGTCATAACCGCCTGCCAGCAAGGTCTCCTTATCATCAATGGGAATACCATCAATGTATTCCATTACCAGTACACTGGCAGTGGTATATTCCCGATACAGGATTGGCGTTTTTACAAATGCCACATTCTTGTTTTTTCTGGAAAACTCTTCCATATTGGCAGCTTCTGTAAGGAAATTCATCTCCTCCTGGGTAACCCGCCACAGTTCTTCCAGAACCAGATTCAGATCTACTGCTTCTTTAATACTTACCGGCGGAAGCAGCTTCACTGCCTTTTTCATAAGGCCAATGTCCCTGGCCATAATTTCGTAGATGCCCTTTCGCTGAACCTTCACAACCACTTCTTCCCCTGTTTTCAGAACAGCGCGGTGCACCTGAGCGATAGAGGCTGATCCAAGGGGTTTCCTCTGGATTTCCTGAAATTCTTCCCGCCATGGACAGCCAAATGCTTCCTGCAGCACTTCTTCCACTTCGGAAAAAGGCATGGGCTCCACATCTGAGCACAGCTTCATCAGTTCGTCACAGTAGCGCTTAGGCAAAATATCAGAACGCATGGACATAATCTGTCCCAGCTTGATAAAGGTAGGGCCAAGATCTGTGAGAATCAGACGCAGCTTTTCCGGGGAAACTCCTCTTGTTATGGCATGCCTGTGAAGAACTGCTGTAATCTCCTTCAGCCGTTCTTTATAACCATTTTTATCTTTCGCAGAAGCTTTTCCTGCAGATTCAATAACAATTTTCTCTTTATTTACATTCCTGGCTTTATCCCTTGTATTCTCCGTATTATGTGTCAGTTTCTCATTTGCTGTGTTTTTTGACTCTGTCGGGTCCATATCTGTCCACCTGCTTCAAGGGCAGGACTCTGGTGATATTGCCCTGCTTTCCAGCAGACTGCTAAAAGACACCTGGTCCTGCCCTTATTGTTTCCTTTGCTTAATTTTCTTCTGCTTCTGCAGGAGCTTCTTCTGCCTCATCTTCCTTTGCTTTTTCCGGCTCTTCTTTTGCTTCCTCTGCATCCACATCCTTCGCCTGCATCTGGGAGATCTGATCCTTCAGCGCTGCAAGCTGATCCGGTGACATTTTGCTAAGAACGTCCTTCAGTTCATCCGGATTGGATGGCTTCAGAGTAACATTTACGTTCTTCTTTACACTTTCCTTGATATTATGCTTCAGTTCCTGATTCAGGACTTTACCCTGTTCTACGGTAAGCTCACCCTTCTTCACAAGCTCGTCCAGAACCTCTTTGGATTTCTCAGCGGTCACTGCTGCTGTACCGATTCCTGCAAGTAATAATTTTTTGATGCCTTCTCCAAGTTCCATAACATGTGCTCCTTTCTGCTCTGTGGAAAATCCGAAATTATCAAAGGATTCCAAGAAATGCCAGTCCTTTCGGTACGAAAATGATCAGTCCCGCAATTGCCGCCATAATAGCTGCTATAAGAACTGCTCCTGCTGCTGTATCCTTGGCAATCTTCGCCAGAGGCCTGTACTCACTGGTCACAAGATCCACTACAGATTCCACTGCAGTATTCACCAGCTCCAGTGCCATAACCATCCCGAAAAGAGCCAGACAAATACACCATTCCACAGGGGCAAGCTCCAGAATCACACCTGCAATTACCACAAGCACAGCCATCACACAGTGAATCTTCATATTCCGCTCTCTGTGGATGCAGGTAAAAATTCCTTCAAATGCGTAACCGAAGCTTTTGGTTATTGGTGGTTTCTTTGGTTCTGTCATCTCGTTCACTTCCTGTCCTTATGTTTGGTACAAGTATAGCAGATTTTGTAATAAATTACTATATTTTTCTAACAATTATCTTTTGCAGACCTGTCTCTGCTGTATTTTCTTCATAACAGTGGGATATCGCCTGAAATCCGTATGAGGCAATGCCTGGGCAGCCACCATCAATTCCAGGAAATCATCCACCTCTGCAAACTGGATGTACACCATTTCTTCCAGAATCTGATCAATGTCATTAAGAAGTGCCCTGTTTAATAACAGCTTTACAGCACCTTCCAGGGAAGAATTTCCTGCATTTATAATATGATCCCGGTCCATATCCGGGTACATTCCAATGGTAATTGCTGATTCCTTGGAAACATGTTTTCCAAAGGCCCCTGCAACATAGAAACGCTCAGCCTGGTCCAGTTCAAGCCCGGATTCCCGAAGCATGATTTCTACCATAGTGTAGGCAGCAGCTTTGGTACGGATAAATTCATCAATATCCTTTTGGTAAAAATAAAGACCGGGCGCATATTCCACGCACCACTGTCCTTCCTTTTTCTGAATCAGTGAACTTTTCTCAGGAGAAAATTTACCTCGGATATCGATCCAGCCTTCCAGAAAAAGCTCTGCGATCAAGTCAATAATACCTGATCCGCAGATTCCCTGCGGCTGAAATTCTCCATTTTCATTTCCAATTACATGAACCAGAATTTTTCCATTCCGAATTTTCACCTCATCTACTGCACCTGTATCTGCCCGCATTCCGGTGTGCACTGCACCACCCTCCAGGGCAGGTCCTGCTGCCCCGGCGCCGCAAAGAAGAAATTCCCTGTTTCCGATCACCAGTTCTCCGTTGGTACCAATGTCAAAGAAGACACTGATTTCCTCTCTCTTGTACAGCTTTGTATCGATCATGCCACTGATAATGTCGCCTCCGAGATAATTAGATTTGGATGGATAACAATAAACAAAGCCCTTTACAGGAATTCCCAGATCCCTTGCAAGCTGGAAGCCCGGTTTGTCCCCATGAACGGCATGAGGGGTATAAAATACACAAAAAGCATCCATTCCAAGCAAAAAATGTATCATTGTAGTGTTTCCTGCAATTACCATAGAAATACAGCTGCGTGAAACAGCCGTCCCCTCTGCATCCAGCTTATCCATACATTCTACAATGGAATCCACAGTGGCCTGCCGCACCTCTTCCAGCTTCCCGGAATCATCCTTACAATAAAAAATTCTGGAAAGAATGTCTGTTCCCCACTGAATCTGATAATTAAAGCAGCTGACTTCTTTTACCACCTGGCCGGAGGTACAGTCCAAAAGTTTCGCCGCCACTGTGGTACTTCCAAGATCTATCGCCAATCCGTAATGATGCTCCGTCTGATTTCCAGCCTCCAACTCTATTATTTCCCAGTTTTCCCCATTCCAGCCAAGAGATACTGTAATTTTCCACTTTGCATTTTCAAGTAAGGGGTATAACCTTCGCAAAATGTGGACAGGAACATGTACCTGCTCCTTTATCCCTTCCATCCTCAATCCATCCAAAATACGCTGCTGATCAGAACGGGAATCCTCTTCTGTTGGAGCTGATAATTCAAGATATATTTTTTTACTGAGACCTTCCATAGGCACCTTCCTCCTAAAAAATCCCCACCAGATTATTCTGATGGGGATTTTATTTCCAACATTATCCTATTTATTTTGCAACAAAGTTTACAATCTTATTAGGTACATAAATCTCTTTTACAAGAGTCTTGCCCTCTAAGAAGGAAGCAACCTTCTCATCCTTTTTAGCCAGCTCAAGAGCTTCCTCTTTCGCACATCCATTAGGGATTACGATGGTTCCACGGACTTTGCCGTTAACCTGTACACCAATCTCTACGGAAGCTTCCACAGTCTTACTCTCCTCGTACTCCGGCCACTGAGAAAGAGAAAGTAATCCCTCTCCGCCAAGTGTCTCCCAGATTTCCTCGCAAAGATGAGGTGCAAACGGGCACAGAAGCTTAATAAAGATTATAAGATCATCCTTGCTGATCTTGCCAACTGTATAGATGTCATTGATCAGGGTCATCAGGCATGCAATCGCAGTGTTAAATTTCATTGCCTCAATATCAGAAGATACCTTCTTGATTGCCTTGTGGATCTTAACCTCCATATCCTTGGAAGCAGGCTCATCTGTCATAATGTCGTTAAGACCTGCGACTCTTTCAAGGAAACGCTTGCAGCCTCTTACAGAGCTGTCATTCCATGGAGCAGCTGCACCATAATCGCCCATGAACAATACATAGGTGCGAAGTGCATCAGCGCCATACTCCTCAACAATATCCAGCGGGTCTACTACATTACCCTTGGATTTACTCATCTTATCTCCATCGGAACCAAGGATCATACCCTGTGCGGAACGCTTTGCATATGGCTCAGGAGTATTCACAATTCCCAGGTCATACAGGAAATGATGCCAGAATCTTGAGTAGATCATATGTCTGGTTACATGCTCCATACCGCCATTATACCAGTCAACTGGCATCCAGTAATCTATTTTCTTACGGTCTGCAAGCGCTTCTGTATTGTGTGGATCCACATAACGAAGGAAATACCAGGAAGATCCTGCCCACTGTGGCATGGTATCTGTCTCTCGTTTAGCATCTCCGCCGCATTTCGGACACTTGCAGTTTACATAGGATTCAATTCTGGCAAGTGGTGACTGTCCATCCTCGCCTGGCTGGAAGTCTTCAATCTTCGGAAGACGAAGTGGAAGCTCTTCATATGGAACTGCTACATCACCGCATTTCGGGCAATGAATAATCGGAATCGGCTCTCCCCAGTATCTCTGACGGTTAAATGCCCAGTCCTTCATCTTGTACTGCACACCAGCCTTACCAATACCTTTCTTCTCAAGCTCCTCAAGCATGCGCTTAATAGAATCCTTTTTATTTGTATATCCGTTCAGGAAATCAGAATTGATCATCTCGCCGTCGCCTGTGTAAGCTTCCTGCTCAATATCGCCGCCCTTAATAACCTGAACAATATCAATGCCGAATTTTTTAGCAAAATCATAGTCTCTCTGGTCATGTGCCGGTACAGCCATGATAGCTCCGGTGCCATATCCCATCATTACATAATCTGCAATATAGATTGGAATCTTCTTGCCGTTTACAGGGTTTACGCCCTCAAGTCCCTGGATGCATACACCAGTTTTCTCTTTTACAAGCTGGGTTCTCTCGAACTCTGTCTTCTTTGCACACTCCTCGCGATATGCCTTGATCTCATCCATATTGGAAATGCGATCAGCATATTTATCAATAAGAGGATGCTCCGGTGCAATAACCATAAAGGTTACACCAAACAGTGTATCCGGTCTTGTAGTATAAATCTGAAGTGTCTCATCAATTCCGTCAACTGTAAAGTTTACAAAAGCACCTGTAGACTTACCGATCCAGTTTACCTGCTGCTGCTTGATATTTGCAGGATAATCTACATCCTCCAGTCCTTCAAGAAGCTTGTCTGCATACTGGGTAATACGCAGATACCATACGTCCTTGGATTTCTGAATAACATCACTGTGGCAGATATCACACTTACCACCCTGGCTGTCCTCATTGGAAAGAACTACCTTACAGGATGGACAATAGTTAACAAGAGTCTTATCACGGAAAACAAGTCCGTTCTCAAACATTTTCAGGAAGATCCACTGTGTCCATTTGTAGAAGTCTTCCTGTGTAGTATCGATCACACGGCTCCAGTCAAAGGAAAATCCAACACTCTTCAGCTGATTGGTAAATTTGGCAATATTCTGGTCTGTAATCGCACGTGGATGGGTATTTGTCTTAATCGCATAGTTCTCAGTAGGAAGTCCGAAAGCATCGAATCCAATCGGGAACAGTACATTATATCCCTGCATTCTTCTCTTTCTGGAAAGTACCTCAATACTGGAGTATGCTTTAATATGACCAACATGCATTCCGGCACCACTTGGGTACGGGAATTCTACAAGGCCGTAAAATTTTGGTTTATCACTTCCGTCAACAGCTTTAAAGGCCTGCTGCTCTTCCCATTTTTTCTGCCATTTCGGCTCGATTTTCTTAAAATTGTGTTTCATTTATGGCTCCTCCATATTAAATCTTTTATCATTCTAATCCAACGCCGTGTTTTTGTCAACGAGAAACCGCCTGTATTGCCGCCTGAAGCTGATTATCCTCTTCATGGCTGATATCGGTCTTATTCAGCAGACTGGCATCCAGCTTCACTTCCACATCCGGTTCGATTCCCACCTTATGGATATCATTGCCTTTAGGAGTGAAATATTTCGCTGTGGTCAGCTTCACTGCACTTCCGTCAGACAGCTGCCGGATACTCTGAACAATTCCCTTTCCATAGGTAGTCGTCCCAACAATAGTTCCGATTTCATAATCCTTCACAGCTCCTGCAAAAATCTCAGAAGCGCTGGCACTGTTTTCATTTACCAGTACAGCAAGAGGAATATCTATAGGTGTATCCCCGTCACATTTCATTTCCTGTCTTTCCCCATATTTGTCCTCTGTATATACGATCAGTCCTTCCGGCAAAATCTGGCGAAGCACATCGCATACTGAAGAAAGCACTCCGCCTGGGTTGTCGCGAAGATCCACGATCAGCTTCTCCATTTTCTTTTCCTTCAGGTCCTTGAAAGCAGTCTCAAATTGTGTAGGGGTCATAAGAGAAAACTCGGTAATGCGAAGATATCCGATGGAATTCTCCAGCATCTCATAAGAAACAGTTGGCAGCTCCACATCGCTTAAGGTAACGGTTATCTCCTCCGGCTGGTCCGCCTCCTGATGATAGACAGTCAGCACAGAGGTACCGTCAGCTTTATTTCGAATCATCTCCGAAACCTCTGCCGGGGTCATCTCAGTCACATCTGTTCCATTGACCGCTGTGATTACATCATTCTCCCTTATTCCCGCAAGATCCGCAGGTCCTCCCTCATAGCAGGTTACTACCAGAATACCACCCTGGGGATTCTGGGTGATACCCACACCGATTCCTGAGTAAGCTCCATTAGTATCACGCATCTCCTCCTCATATTCTTCCTCTGTATAATACCGGGAATAAGGATCTCCCAAACCATATAAAAGTCCGGTATATATCCCTTCCTTCAGAGAATCTTCATCTACCTCATTCAAATAATTTTGATCAATAATATTCTCCAGATACTTGATTTTCTGGGTAACTGCCACATCAGACAACACATTACTTCCTGCACGCCCTGATTTCTGCAATCCCACATAGCCGCAGCCAAGCACCAGAGATGCACACAGTACTCCTGTGACTGCCCCTTTCCAAAACTGTTTATCAGCCATTTATTACTCCTTTATACAAAAAGACTGCCAGATTTCTCCAGCAGCCCTTCATTTTTCCAAAAGCGGATTGCCAATAACCGCTTTTATTGTAAAACACTTTTCTCACACCTTCAAGTGTTTTCTTGTAGTGATAAAGCTTCCAACAAGACCGATTCCAAGGCCCAATGCCAAAGCAATAGGAACCAGTGTCTGATAAATCTGTCCCACAGGAATAAAATCCACAACTCCCATAAGCACACTAAACTTTGTATACACATAGGTTACCACACTATTATAGCAGAAATACAGAATTACAAGCGGAATTCCTGCTCCCACCAGACCAAGCACCATACCCTCCAGAAGAAACGGTGCGCGTACAAAGCTGTCTGTAGCACCTATATATTTCATGATTCCGATTTCTGCCTTACGCACGGTAATACCAACAGAAATAGTATTACTGATCAGGAAAATGGAAATAATCAGCAAAATTGCAATAACTGCCATAGATACATAAGAAACAATACGGTTGATGGAGCCCAGGGTCTTAGCAGCCTGCTCAGACTGGTTAACCTCACGGACATTATCCAATGTTTTGATATAAGCAACCAGCTCAGACTGTTTCTCAATGTTATTCATGTATACACGATAGTTGGATGAGTTTGCAAGAGGATTATCGTCCTTAAAGCCATCAGCCGCCTCCGCATCATCCCCGAAATATTCCTTCTTCATTTTCTCCCATGCTTCATCAGCAGACTCGAACTCTATCTTGGAAACCTCCGGCCGCTGCCGGATCAGATCCCCCACTGCATCCATCTGTTCCTGGGTGGTTCCCTCATTAAAGAGTACAGTAATAGGAACATCTTCTTCTACCTTGTGTGCCAGCGTATTAACATTGTTTACAATAGAAAAGAAAATTCCAAAGAGAAAAATACATGCCGCCATTGTAATAACAGAAGCAATGGAAAACATAAAATTTCTCCTGATATTCTTAACACCCTGCTTCAGGGTATACCAGATCGTACTAGGCCTCATAATATTCTCCCTCTTTCTCATCACTGATAATCACTCCATTATGCATGGTGAGTACACGCTTCTTCATGGAATTGACAATCTCTTTGTTGTGAGTTACTACCAGAACCGTAGTTCCACGTTCATTGATCTCTTCAAGAAGCTTCATAATCTCCTCAGAGGTCTTCGGATCCAGGTTACCTGTAGGCTCATCTGCAAGAAGAATATCCGGGCGATTTACAATAGCTCTGGCAAGAGCAACTCTCTGCTGCTCACCTCCGGAAAGCTCATCCGGGTATGCTTTGTATTTGCCTGCCAGCCCAACCTCCTGCAAAACCTCAGGCACGCGCTTGCGGATAACTCTTGTAGGACGATTTACTACACGCTGCGCAAATGCAACATTCTCGTAAACATCCCTGTCCTTCAGAAGACGGAAATCCTGGAATACAACTCCAAGCTTACGGCGGTACTTCGCCACACGGCGATGCTTCATTCCCTCAAGCTTCTCCCCGCTTACAATAATAGTGCCGGATGTAGAATCAAGCTCCTTAAGAAGAAGCTTGATCAGGGTAGACTTACCGGAACCGCTGCTTCCTACTATAAATACAAACTCCCCCTTATCTACATGGAGATTGGCGTGATTCACTGCTGGCAGTCCCTGACCATAGGACTTGCTCACATCTATCAGATCAATCATGATATCCTCCTTATTTTTCAAACATAAGCTTTGTAATTTTCTTAATTTTTGTGTAACAATATTGTAATATATGTCAGATGAAAATGCAACCTTATTTTTCACCTGTTTGTAAGCAGTACTTAATTATACCAAAGAATAGAAAGAACGCAAGAGATTTCACAAAGGAAACATACAAAAATGCCTGCCGCTTTTTTCAAACGACAGGCATATAAAAATTCGCAAAAGTAATAGGATAGTTCCTTAATGCTCTCTATATTAATATTCCAGAGTCTCCATATATTTCATATAGCGCACAACCATTAACGCAATCTTAAATGTAATGGCATCCTCAAATACGCGAAGATCCAGTCCGGTACTCTTCTGAAGTTTATCCAGACGATATACAAGCGTATTACGATGAATATACAGCTGTCTGGATGTCTCGGATACATTCAGGCTGTTCTCAAAGAACTTGTCAATTGTGACCAGAGTCTCCTCATCAAAATCATCCGGAGACTTGCCGCCAAAGATTTCCTTAATGAACATCTTGCACAGCGGGATCGGAAGCTGATAGATCAGACGGCCGATTCCAAGAGAGCTGTAAGCGATTACATCCTTCTCCGGTGAGAAGATCTTGCCTACATCAAGGGCCATTCTCGCCTCCTTATAGGAACGGGAAACCTCCTTAAGCTCACTTACGATAGTTCCGTATGCAATATGTGTATTACTCTCTTTATCAAATCCCAGAGTATCAAGAATGGTCTGGGCAAGCTTATTCATCTCTTCATAGCCCTCATTCTCCTCAAGCTCCTTTACAATGATAATGCTCTTCTCATCAACCGCTGTGATAAAGTCCTTGCTCTTACCGCCGAACAGGCTCTTCACGCTCTCCATAGAGCTGTGTTCTCTCTCCTGCTCCAACTCCAGAATCATAACCACACGGCGCACATCTGCTTCAATGTGAAGCTTCTTCGCGCGATTATAAATATCCACCAGAAGCAGATTATCAAGCAACAGGTTTTTAATAAAGCTGTCCTTGTCAAAACGTTCCTTATATGCCACGATCAGACTCTGTATCTGAAAAGCTGCAAGCTTTCCTACCATATAAGTATCTTCATCTTCTCCGTGAGCAACCAGAATATATTCCAGCTGATAATCATCACAGACCTTGAAATACTGGTAACCTTTCACAAGCTGGCTGGCAGCCTGGGATTCCACAAATGCCTGGACATCTTGCGGTTGAATCTCAAAATCACTGTAGGTGGACGCCAGTGTCTTGCCATCTGTATCAATAATGCAAAACTCTGTCCTGGATATCTCCTTGAGCCCCTCAAGTGTATTCTGCAGTACCTGATTCGATATCATTACCCTTCCATCCCTTCTTGTAAAATATATGTGTGCCGGATAAACCAGCTTAAACGGATATGCCGTCTGACGGCAATATCACTATGAATAAAAGTCATTCCGATATTCATGGAACTATTTTAATACAAAATCACCAAAAAAGAAAGAGGAAATCAGAAAAAATTTACAAATTTATGATGTATTTTTTATTTTCTTTCTATAAATCCTTCTCCGAGAACTTCTCTGACATCAGATACAATCACAAAAGCGCTGGGATCAATGAAATCTACCAGTTCTTTCAGGGCTACGATTTCCTTACGGCCAACTACACAATAAAGCAGTAGCTTGTCCTGATCAGAATACATTCCTTTTCCATGAATTCCTGTAACACCGCGATCCAGCTTCTTCATAATCTCACTGGCAACTTCTTCAGGCTTGCTGGTTATGATATAAGCCTGCTTGGAAAACTTCAGGCCTTCGATCATACCATCAGATACCTTAGTTACAAGAAAAACTGCAATGATCGCATATAATGCTTTCTGTACACCAAACACATACATACCTACAAGCACGATTGCCCCATCAATAAACTGCATGATCTGGGCAATGGAATAATGCTTCAGTTTTCTCTGAAGCAGCGCAGCCATCATATCCGTACCACCAGTGGTTCCTCTGCCGAGAAATACAAGTCCGATTCCAATTCCCTGAATCACACCACCGTATACAGCTGCCAGCAGCAGATCGTTTCCTGCAATATTAATGGCAGGCATCACAGCCAGCCAAAAGGACAGACAAATTTCTCCTACCAGTGCTTTTTTTACAAACTGAAATCCGCTTATTTTCATTCCAATCAAAAAAAGCGGAATATTCAGGCTCATATTTGTGATCCACAGCGGTACGCCCCCCGGAATAATGCCCTGAGTCCATTCCTTCACCAGAATAGCAATACCGGAAAACCCT
Organism: uncultured Blautia sp.; assembly: GCA_934358405.1. Lineage (GTDB taxonomy): Bacteria > Bacillota > Clostridia > Lachnospirales > Lachnospiraceae > Blautia_A. Next base: position 13,493 of record CAKRKL010000004.1, on the reverse strand, counting down.
CCGGTTACCATTCCCGACATATCAAAAACACTGTTTATTGCTGTTGCCATTAATGCAGTTCCTACAATAATCATCACATAATCCAGATATACAGCTCTTTTGTTATTTTGAAACATAGTCACACTCCTTTTTCTTTTTATTCCTCATCCTCCAGCTGTTTCGTAAGATAACGCCCTACAATTTTTGAAAAACCTGTAATATCCCGAATATATGCAAAATCTTTTCCAAAAATCTTTTTCTCTGTTGCCAGATCTTTCTCTTCTCCTGCGAAAACTCCCAGAACACTTACTCCCTGGCTGCGAAGCTTACGGATCTGGGCTGCTGTATCCGTAATGGCGTATTTTCCATGATAAGGTTTTGGATTTCTGGCATTTGGACGGTTTACAATTACATCATAAGGACGCCCATCGCTCAAAATAATCAATATCTTTTTCTCTTCCTCCCGCATAAGAAGGCCATGGCCAGCTGCCCTGATAGCAAGTCCGTCACGATTGTTAGAAGAGGTTACATAATTAAATATATTTTCATTAGCACTTCTTGGATCATCATATTCCCGGAAGCGGTGGATAATCGTATAATCCCAGAATGTGCAGTAGCTCATCACCCGGTGGGGAAGTCCTGCGTTGCTGAGGGCTTCGCTGATAATATATGCCTGCAGCGCCACTTCACCCTGGCGGCTCATTTGTGAACCGCTTGCATCAATCAGCACATCCACTACAAAATCAGATGAATCCCCCTTAAGCTCCTGCCTGAAAACCTTCGCTTCCCTGCTTCTTCCAATGCGCCACAGCCTGGAAGGTATAATGGTCCCCCGATCAGAAATTATCTCCTGGCTCTCACTTTTTATCACCAGAGATTTCTTCAGCATTTCTGTAAGAAGCGCGATGTTTCTCTTCACAATCCTGTGTTTGTCATGATAAAGCCAGATGTTCTTATTTTTCAGCCTTTTTGCATACTCATACTGATAATTTCGTTTTACCGGATTTTTCAGGATTCCTTCTGTAAAATATAAGCTGCAGTCACTGTGGATGTCACGGCACATCAGCAGGTTCATCCGCTTCTCTTCCACTTCATTCAGATAGGATTTACCGAAATTCAGTTCCACATACGTATGTGCCTTCTCCAGTGCTTCCGGCGGTACTACCTTGATTTTATGTCTGGTTTGCCGTTCTTCCTCCATCTCCTGAGTCACATTTGCATTTTCCATCCCCGCAGCATTTGAAGTCAGCTGCTCCATATAGCTTTCCAGAGCATCCTCATACATTTCCTCGGAAAGGTAATCTTTCCAGTCAAATTCCGTAAGGTCTTCTATGGTAACTGCCAGAACCTGTTCAAGAGTTGCCTTTTTTGAAAAATCAGGATCAGCTACTTCATTATACACCGTATCAATGATACGGATCAAAGCCATGGTATCCTTTGCGTCTGCTGCTGCAGCTATCACATTCATATAATGATAGATTCCGCTCTGGGTAAGCAGTCCTTCTCCTTCACTGCTGATTTTCATAGCAGCCGTCCTGCGCCTGTCTTTATCGATTCTTCTTCGAAGCATATTCACCCGAAGGTATCCAAGCTTATCTGCAGGTGAAGGCAGCTTCTCATATTCCTGGTCAAGAATATCTTCACAGGCTCTTCGCTGCATTTCCCAGATTCCCGGACGTTCCAGACAGATTCTGTCACCGATGGCCTCCTCAATACAAAGCTGGGACACAAACGTAAGTGCCATCTCATCAGCTCCCATAAAAATCTTCTTCACCAGATACATTCCCAGAAAATCTTTATCAAAGAATTTCGCCAGCGCTCCCTGTTTGATTCCGTCATAAAGGGCAATATCCTTAGAACGCAGAAAAAGAGAAACATCCGGTTTCATCTGTTGGGTATAATCTCCGCTGATCGTCCATAAAAGATTTCGGATCCGGTTTTCCAGCTCCAACCGGTAGTCCTGAATGCCCGGCTCTTCAAGATTATCTTTATTCTCCATAAACATCTTCCCGCGTCCAGCTCTGAGGAATTCTGGTTCTTACCACATCCTCCACAATTTCCTTTTCAAATACATCAAAGGTCTTATTTACAATTCCCATGCGCACTGCCAGCCATGGAGAAAGTCCGGTACGCACAATCTTCATAGCTGCCAGAAGTCCGCGAAGATCCAGAGGTTTTGTGGAAATCTCACTGTTCATGGATTTTTGCTGGAGATCCATAAACACACCGATAAACTGCTCCACTGCCTCTTTTTTCGCATCCGGAAACATTCTTCCAAAAATAAAGCCCAGTGCTTCTTCGTTTTGTGCCGGCATGTCAATTACCAGAAATCTGGACACCAGAGCCTCATTCAGCTCCTTCGTTCCTGCATAACCATAATTCATGGTTCCGATAAATCTTGCAGCAGGATGAAGCTCAATCTTATCATAGCCAGGTACATCAATAGAGCGGCGATAATCCAAAGTAGCATGAAGCACAGAAACCGCATCATTTTTTGCCATATTGATCTCATCCAGAATTCCAAATCCACCTTCCTGGGCGCACTGATAAATGCTGCCCTTGCGAAGCTTCACCTGATTGTCCTCAAAGGTATCGGTACCGATCAGATCTCCACTGTTGGTATTAACATGGAAGGATACGTTATATACCGGACGTCCGAAAATAAATGCCAGGTTTTCTGCCAGCACATTTTTTCCGGTTGCCTTCGGACCTGCCAGAAGAAGATTTTCTCCCTCCAAAATAGCTGCCATACCCATTTCCAGAGTTTTCTTTCCATAAAACGGAAGAGAGGGCCTAATAAGACGGTGCTTTGCTTCCTCTGAAACACCATGCTCTTTTCTGTATTCTGCTGCAGCCTTGATCAGCCCGGCCGCAACCCCCTGTTCCTCTAAAAAATCAAATTCACTCATGTACGTTTAAATCTCCTGTCGTTTTATACACTTTATCCCTTTAACGGAAAAGAGGACTGTTTGTACAGTCCTCCTCAAAAGCTTACGGCTCAAAAACCAGATCTCCGTAAGATGGCATCGGCCACATTTCCTTGTCAACCAGCATTTCCAGCTCATCAACCGGCTCTCTTAACTTTTCCATTGCAGGTACCAGCTTCTCTTTGCAGAACACTGCTCTGTCACGTCCTTCCGGATAATTCTCCACCTGATCTACCAGCTTACTCAGTTTATTCATGGCACTATTTACTTCCTTCAGAAGCTTACTTGCCTTTTTCAGAAGGTCCGTCTGCACGCTTACATCGATAGGACCTACTGCTTTTACCTGATTAATGGATTCGGCAAGAACTGTAGTATACTTGATTACTGCCGGAATGATCTGCTTGGTCGCCATGTCAATCATGGTCTTGGTTTCAATGTTGATTGCTTTGGCATAAATTTCATACTGAATTTCAGCTCTTGACTCCAGCTCTGTTTTTGTAAATACCCCAAACTCCCCGAAAAGCTCTACTGCCTTCTCTGTTGTCAGGGCCGGAATTGCATCTACCATAGACGGCAGAATCGGAAGTCCGCGTCGGCGTGCTTCTTTTTCCCATTCCGGAGCATATCCATTGCCATTAAATACGATTCTCTGATGCTCTGTGGCATATTTCTTGATCAGATCGTGAACTGCCAGATCAAAGTCATCTGCTGCTTCCAGTATATCACAGGCTTCCTTAAATGCTTCCGCTGTAATCGTGTTCAGCACTACATTGCAGGCAGAAATAGAATCCTTGGAGCCAACCATACGGAACTCAAATTTATTTCCGGTAAAGGCAAACGGTGAAGTACGGTTACGGTCTGTAGCATCCTTCATGAAATCCGGAAGTGTCTTAACCCCTGTAGTAAGCTTCTCTCCAGTCTTGCTTCTTGTAGCTGTTCCGGTACTGATCAGCTGCTCCAGCACATCCTCAAGCTGTTCGCCAAGGAAAACGGAAATGACTGCCGGCGGAGCTTCATGTCCACCAAGTCGATGGTCATTTCCAACATCAGCTGCTGATTCGCGAAGAAGATCCGCGTGCTTGTCAACTGCCTTCAGAATACAGGTAAGCACCAGAAGGAACTGTATATTCTCATGAGGGGTTTTTCCCGGTTCCAGAAGATTGATCCCATCATCTGTGGTAAGAGACCAGTTGTTGTGTTTACCGGATCCATTCAGCCCTGCAAATGGTTTCTCATGGAGAAGACAGCGCATTCCGTGACGGCTTGCCACTTTCTTCAAAATACGCATCATAATCTGGTTATGATCTGCTGCAATATTTACCGGAGCATAAATAGGAGCCAGCTCATGCTGTGCCGGAGCAACCTCATTATGCTGTGTCTTGGCTGTCACGCCCAGCTTCCAGCACTCCTCATTTACTTCTTTCATATATGCTGAAACTCTCTGACGGATGGTTCCGAAATAATGATCGTCCATCTCCTGTCCCTTAGGCGGCATTGCTCCGAAAAGAGTACGGCCTGTATAAACCAGGTCTTTTCTCTGCATATATTTCTCTTTATCAACAAGGAAGTACTCCTGTTCAGCACCAACGGAAGGTGTAACACGTTTGGATGTAGTATTTCCAAATAATCTGAGAAGTCTTAATGACTGTATGTTAATCGCTTCCATAGAACGAAGAAGCGGGGTCTTCTGGTCAAGTGCTTCTCCTGTATAGGAGCAAAATGCAGTAGGAATGCATAAGGTTCCGCCTGCTGCGTCATGTCTTACAAATGCCGGGGAGGTACAATCCCATGTTGTGTATCCTCTTGCCTCAAAGGTTGCACGAAGTCCACCTGATGGAAATGATGAAGCATCCGGTTCACCCTTTATCAGCTCTTTACCGGAAAAGCTCTGAAGAACCTTTCCATTTTCCATAGGTGCGGTGATAAATGCATCATGCTTCTCTGCAGTTACGCCTGTAAGCGGCTGGAACCAGTGGCTGTAATGAGTAGCACCCTTTTCAATGGCCCATTCCTTCATCTCATGAGCAACCACGTCCGCAATCTCCATGGAAAGCTCCTTGCCTTCTTCTATGGTCTTCTTCAGTTCCTTGTAAACTTTCTTCGGCAGACGTTCCTGCATGACGGAATCATTGAAGACATCGCATCCGAATAATTCCTTCACATTAACATAATCTCCCATTGTTCCTCTCCTCTCGTTCTTGTCACCATTTTGCATGCTCTGAAGCTGCAATTCTGCAAAATGGCACTTCATCACACATTACTGGTTTTTATTTCTGACATAAAGATTCAAAGCCTGCTGCAGATTCTCGATCTCCACAGTTACAGGGCTTCCCCCGTACTCTCCGTCCAGGGTCCACGCAATCTCCTCGTCTGCTTCAATGGTAAGCTTCTTTGCCTTGAAAGAATAAATCAAATCAGAGCTATCCTCCATGACAACAAGATTGCGAATGATTTCCTGCAGTTCCAATGGATCCTTAGGCTGTACGATCAAGGTCACTTCAAAAAGGCCATCGTTCATATCCACATCCCTGGTCAGGTTCTTAAAACCGCCTACTGATCTGGAATTGGTGATCATACCATAAATAAAACTGTCCTCAATCACACCGGTCTCGGTAAACACCTTCATATGATAGGATTTGATATCCAGCAGTCTCTTTGCGCCCTCCAGAACATAAGCCAGATGTCCAAGAATATTCTTCAGATCCTGGTTTGTCTCATAGGACACATCTGTAAAAAGACCAAAAGCAGCCACATATGCAAAGGTCTGATGATTAAATCTGCCAACATCACACTTATAAAGCTCACCGTTCATAATGATGGACGCAGCCTCCAGCATGTTCTTAGGTATAAACAGACTGTTAGCAAAATCATTGGTGCTTCCGGCAGGAATGTAACCTACAGGCACACTGCTTCCTACCTCAGTAATTCCGGTTACCACTTCATCCAGTGTCCCGTCACCTCCGCTGCAAACGATCATGTCTACCTTGTCTGCGTATTTTTTCACCTGTTCATAGGCATCTTTTGGAGCCTGAGTAGCGCGAATAATCACTTCATAGCCGCCCTTGTTAAAGATATCTACTATATCCATCAGAGCGGTTTTGATTTTTCCTTTTCCAGCTTTAGGATTAAAAATAAATACCAGTTTTTTCTCCAACTTCATTCCTCTTTTTCATTACCATATTTTACACATAAAAATTGATTCACATATGATACTATAAAAAAAAGAGGGCAAATTGTCAACGCCTTTGCTCTCTTTTATGGTCTTTTTAAATGATTAATAATCAAAAAAATTTTTGTTTGTGCTTCTTATTTTTTATATTTCATTTACTGCTGCTTTCATAGATTTCACATATTCCTTCACATAGGAAACACAATTTTCCCCGTAAGCTGCACATAGCTTCACAATAGCAGAACCTACGATAGCTCCATCGGACTGGGCTGCCATCTTCTTTGCCTGCTCCGGTGTGGAAATTCCAAATCCGACTGCACACGGAATATCCTTAGCCTCTTTTACCAGCTTCACCATAGCCCCAATATCGGTTGTAATCTTTGCTCTGGTTCCGGTTACCCCAAGTGAAGATACACAATATACAAAACCGTTTGCCTCTTTGGCAATCTGTGTAATACGCTCATGAGAGGTTGGTGCAATCAGGGAAATCAAATCCAATCCGTACTCTTTGCATACCGTATCAAATTCTTCTTTTTCCTCAAAAGGTACATCCGGAAGAATCAGACCATCCATTCCACATTCTGCTGCTTTCTTTATGAAGCGCTCTGTCCCATAAGAAAACACAACATTGGCATAAGTCATAAATACCATTGGAATAGATGTTTTCCGGCGGATTTTTACCACCATGTCAAAAATCTTATCTGTAGTCACGCCTCCCCTTAATGCACGGACATTGGCTTCCTGAATCACAGGACCTTCTGCTGTCGGATCAGAAAACGGAATTCCAAGCTCGATTAAATCTGCACCAGCTTCTTCCATTGCATAAACAAGCTGTTCTGTAATTTCTAATGAAGGATCTCCGCAGGTGATAAACGGAATAAATGCCTTCCCCTTTGCAAATGCTTCTGTGATTTTGTTATTCATGGATATCCTCCCCTCTGTATCTTGCAATTGCTGCACAGTCTTTATCTCCACGGCCGGAAATAGTAATGACAACACTCTGATCTTTTCTCATCTCTGGAACGATTTTCTTTGCGTAAGCAACTGCATGGGCACTTTCAATCGCCGGAATAATACCTTCTGTTTTGGAAAGATATTCAAATGCTTCCACAGCCTCCTCATCCGTTACCGGAACATACTTAGCACGTCCGATATCATAAAGATGTGCATGCTCCGGTCCGATTCCAGGATAATCAAGTCCTGCGGAAATAGAGTATACAGGAGCGATCTGTCCGTATTCATCCTGACAGAAATAAGATTTCATTCCATGGAAAATACCAAGGCTTCCGGTTGCAATGGTAGCAGCGGTTTCTGCTGTATTTACACCTCGCCCTGCTGCCTCACAGCCAATAAGCTGTACTTCCTTGTCTTCAATGAAATGGTAAAAGGTTCCGATGGCATTGGAGCCGCCGCCTACACATGCAAGTACTGCATCGGGGAGCTTTCCTTCCTTTTCCAGCATCTGTTCTTTAATTTCTTTAGAAATAACAGCCTGGAAATCACGAACAATAGTCGGAAATGGATGGGGTCCCATAACAGATCCAAGCACATAATGAGTGTCTGCAATTCGATTTGTCCACTCACGCATGGTTTCAGATACAGCATCCTTCAAAGTCGCAGTTCCTGATGTTACCGGATGGACTTTTGCACCAAGAAGCCGCATTTTGTATACGTTTAAGACCTGACGCTCTGTGTCCTCCTTTCCCATAAACACTTCACATTCCATTCCCATAAGTGCTGCTGCAGTAGCAGTTGCAACACCATGCTGTCCGGCACCTGTTTCTGCGATCACACGGGTTTTTCCCATTTTTTTTGCAAGGAGAACCTGTCCTAATACATTATTGATCTTATGAGCACCGGTATGGTTTAAATCCTCTCTTTTTAAATAGACTTTAGCACCGCCCAGGTCTTCCGTCATATGAGCTGCATAGTAAAGTCTGGAAGGTCTTCCGGCATATTCATTTAAAAGCTCAGTAAGCTCGCGGTTAAATTCAGGATCATCCTTGTAGTGATCATAGGCTTCTTCCAGTTCAATTACAGCGTTCATCAAAGTTTCCGGGATATACTGACCGCCGTGGATTCCAAATCTTCCTTTTGACATTTTGGGTTATTCCTTTCTGGTTTTATTGTATTTTGGTAAATAGCTTTAGTAATCTGCTTCGCGCTCTATTTTATAGGCTTCCAGTGTATTGATCTGGCGCAGCATACGAAAGAGCCGGTGAATTTTCTCGGGGTCTTTTTTGCCATTGGTTTCAAGACTGCTGCTTATATCCACTGCCCATGGATGAAGGGCAGCTATTGCAGCTCGCAGGTTTTCAGGAGCAAGTCCACCAGCCAGGAAAAAGGGGCGTTTTACAGGTGGAACCAGATTCCAATCAAAGGCTTCTCCTGTTCCGCCAATTCCCTGATCCAACAGAATATAGTGAGCCGGACTTTTTAAAGCTCTCTTTACGTCCTCCGGTGTTTTTATGGAAAAAGCCTTAATCACATGCTTTCCTGTCATATTCTGGATTTTTTCAATGTACTCCTCGTCTTCATTTCCGTGAAGCTGTGCTGCCCACAAAGTTCCATCTCTTAGAAGTGAGATTGGCAGTTCCGGCGGTGCGTCTACGAAAACGCCTATTGGAAGTGTGTCCTTGTTAAGTCCTTTAACAAGTACTTTCGTCTGTTCTACAGTAATGCTCCGCCGTCTTCCCGGCACTTCAATCACAAATCCTGCAAAATCCGGTTTCACTTCATTCACTGCTGCAACATCCGCTTCACATGTCAGACCACAGATTTTTAATTTTGCCATATTGTAATATTCCTTTTCTATCTTTTAATGGTGTCGCATTTTTATGCTGTTTCTTTATTCAGCTCTTCCAGTGCTGCCTTCTTATCCGGGCTTCGCATAAGGGTTTCTCCAATGAGTACGGCATCCACTTTATTGTGGTATAAAATGCGAATGTCCTCAGCAGTCTTAATTCCGCTTTCGGAAACAAACACCGTATCCTGTGGTGCCATCCTTCGAAGCCTCACACTGTTTTCCATATCCACAGTAAAATCATGCAAATTCCGGTTATTTACTCCAATAAGCTTTGCATCAAGGTTCAAAGCCCTGTCCATTTCCCACTCATCGTGCACTTCCACCAGAGCATCCAGCCCCAGCTCCTGTGCCAGCTGTCCAAAGGCTTTCAGCCTGGCATTGTCCAAAATGGCACAAATCAAAAGTACTGCTGATGCGCCAAAGGCTTTCGCCTGATAGATCATATATTCATCAACCGTAAAGTCTTTACGAAGTACCGGAATGCTCACTGCTTTTGCAATCTCCTGCAGGTATCTGTCAGATCCCTGAAAGTAAAAGGGTTCTGTGAGACAGGAAACTGCTGATGCTCCGGCAGATTCATATTCCCTTGCAATATTAAGATAAGGAAAATCCGGTGCGATCAGCCCCTTTGAAGGGGAAGCTTTTTTTACCTCACAGATATAAGACATTCCCGGTGCTTTTAAAGCTTCCAGAAAGCTTTGTTTTTCTTTTGCCTGCTTCGCCAGCTCAGAATTCAGCTGCGACATCAGAACTCTTGGAGGAACCTTGAATTTTTCTTCTTCGATCCGCTCTTTGGTTCGCACTGCTATTTCTGTTAAAATGCTCATACTATCACCCGTTACTCATCTGAATAAATTCTTCCAGTTTCTTTAATGCAGCTCCGCTATCGATCAGTTCTTCTGCCATTTTCACACCTGCGGCAAGATTCTCTGCTTTTCCGGCTATATAAAGAGCAGCTCCTGCATTCAGACAAACCGCCTGACGCTTTGCCCCTGTTTCCTTCCCTTCCAGAATAGCTTTTGTGATAGCCGCATTTTCCTCAGGGGTTCCACCCTGAAGTTCTTCCTTTTTACAGCGTTCATATCCAAACTGCTCCGGAGTCAGCACATAGGAAGTAAAGTCTCCATTTTTAATTTCACATACTGTAGTAGGTGCACTCATGGAAATCTCATCCAGGCTGTCCTGGCCAAATACTACCATGCCTCTTGTTACTCCCAGATTTGCCATAACCTGTGCAAGAGGCTGTACAAGAGACTCATCATAAACACCCATCAATTCCATATTGGCACCGGCCGGGTTGCTAAGCGGTCCCAGAATATTAAATACTGTTCGAATTCCCAGCTCCTTACGAATCGGAGCAACGTATTTCATGGCAATGTGATAATTCTGTGCAAACAGGAAGCAGATTCCGATTTTTTCCAAAAGCTCCTGGCTTTTTTCCGGCGGAATGGTAATCTTCACCCCAAGTGCTTCCAGTACATCAGCTGCTCCGGATTTGGAAGAAGCTGCCCTGTTTCCATGCTTTGCTACAGGTACGCCGCCTGCTGCGATCACCAGGGAAGCGGTTGTGGAAATATTAAAGGAATTGGAGCCATCTCCGCCTGTTCCTACGATTTCCAGAACATTCATGTCATGAAGCAGTTTAATACAGTGTGCTCTCATGCCAGCAGCAGATGCTGTAATCTCATCAATATTCTCGCCTTTAAGTGCCAGTGCAGTCAGATACGCGGACATCTGAACCGGTGTTGCTTTTCCGCTCATAATTTCATCCATAACTGCCTCTGCTTCCTCATATGTTAAATCCTGCTTTTTGGACAATTTAATTATGCTCTCTCTGATCATTTTTCTGCTCCTTTCAGGAAATTCTCTATTATTTTTTTTCCATCTGGTGTCATAACAGATTCCGGGTGAAACTGCACACCATAAACCGGATAATTTTTATGCTCTACTGCCATGATTTCTCCATCCTCAGACTTTGCTGTCACGATCAGTTCTTTTGGAAGATCCTCCTCTCTTGCTGCCAGGGAATGATACCTTGCTGCCGGGAAGTGTTCGGGAAGACCATTTAAAAGGACACTGCTTCCGATCCTAATCATCTTGTCCTGCTTTCCATGCTTTAGTTCTTTGGCATAAGAGACAATGCCTCCAAATGCTTCGCAAATACTTTGATGACCAAGGCACACACCAAGAATGGGAATTTTTCCGGAAAATTCTTTTATGACAGGAATGCAGATTCCTGCATCCTTTGGTCTTCCAGGTCCTGGTGAAAGGACAATTGCTTCCGGAGACATTTTTGCAATATCCTCAATGGAAACCCCATCATTTCTTACCACCTGCACATCCGGATTAATAGAGCCAATCAGCTGATACAGGTTATAGGAAAAGCTATCATAATTATCAATCAACAAAATCATTCCAATCCCTCCTTAGCCTGGCTGATTGCCTGAACCACAGCTCTTGCCTTATTCTGGCACTCCTCAAATTCTTTTTCCGGCACACTGTCTGCCACGATTCCGGCACCTGAACGAATACAAATCTCATCCTTCTTTTTATAAACCAGGCGGATTGCAATACATACATCCAGATTTCCGGTAAAATCCACATATCCGATTGCTCCACCGTAAATACCGCGCTTACTTTGCTCCAATTCCTGTATGATCTGGCAGGCCCTGAATTTCGGTGCTCCTGAAAGAGTACCGGCAGGTAAAACAGCATCTACAGCATCTATGGCATCCTTTCCTTCCTGAATAACTCCGGTTACGGTAGAGCCAAGATGCATGACGCAGGAATATCGCTCTACTGTCAGATACTTTTCTACTTTTACGCTTCCAAGCCTGCTGATTTTTCCAATGTCATTTCTGCCAAGATCCACCAGCATATTGTGCTCTGCCAGTTCCTTTTCGTCCTGAAGAAGATCTGCCTCCAAAGCCTTATCCTCTTCTGCGTTTTTTCCACGTGGTCTTGTTCCGGCAAGAGGAAAGGTACTTAAGTTCCCATGCTCCAGCTTTACCAGTGTTTCCGGAGAAGCTCCGGCAATTTCAATATCATCACTGGAAAAATAAAACATATATGGAGAGGGGTTTGTTGCCCGCAATACCCTGTAGGTATCAAATAAACTACCTTCTGCCTTTGCGCGCATTGGATTTGAAAGTACCACCTGGAAAATATCACCTTCCTGAATATAGTGCTTTGCTTTTTCCACCATTTCACAATACTTTTCCTTTGGAAACTGTGGCTTTATCTGGGATTTCAGCTGAATAGGAGGAAAAGTTTTCTTTTCTCCTTTTTTGATAAGACTGGTCATTTTTTCCAGCTTATCGCCTGCTTTCAGGTAAGACTCCTCCAAATTCTCTGTCATAACTCCTGTGATCAGAAGAACCTTCTGACGATAATGATCAAAGGCAATTACATCGTTAAAAAGCATCAGGTCAAGATCACGAAAATCCTGCTGTTCTTCATCCTTCAATTTCAGCTTTGGCTCACTGTATTTAATGTAATCATAGGAAAAATATCCTACCAGACCGCCTGTAAAGGCTGGCATATTCTCCATCACAGGACTTTTGTATTTTGCAATAATTTTTCGGATAGCCTCCCCCGGATGGCTGACCTGGCGAATTTCTTCAGCCAGCTTATCCTCACCATTTTCTGTTCTGCGTATTCGCAAAATGCCATCTGTACAGGTAATTTCCATAGATGGATCATATCCCAGAAAGGAATATCTTCCCCATACTTCATTCTGACTGGCACTTTCTAACAGATAGCAATGATGGCTGGCCTTTTGGAGGATTCGCATCATCTCTACGGGAGTATAGCTATCTGCGTACAATTCTTTGCAAACCGGAATTCTTTTGTAAATTCCGGCTGCTGCCATTTCTTTGATCTGGTCAAATGTTGGATACATCATAATCTGACACCTCCTATTTTTTTAACAGAAAAGACCCGTCCAAGACAGAGCTTTCATATCTGTCAAGGACGGGTCCAAAATATACTTACCCGCGGTGCCACCCTGATTCACGATAAAATTATCGTGCACTTACGGAATACTATCATATTCCTGACAACTGACGTATGTCTTACGTCGCATGCTACTTGGTTTCTACACCTTTCAATGCGCCCTCTGCGGCCCATTTGATAAACTGCATTACCATCCGGCTCTCAGCCTCCCGGACTCTCTGTGGGTGCACGATTATCTTTATCCCCGCTTCAACGGTTTAGTCTGTTAAATTGAATTTTCTATAAAATAACACAATGTAATTTAATTGTCAAGCATTTTTATGCAAAAAACTTTTATGTCAAAAATTACTCTTAACCACTTAGCCGTCAGGCTGAGTGATTACCACTTTTCAAAAAAATTTCAACTTTTTTGAAAAAAGCTGTTGACAATTTGCGACAGTTGATAGTATAATAGCAAAGCGAGCTGCGGAAGAGAAACATTTCCACAGATTGTATATGGGGTCTTAGCTCAGCTGGGAGAGCATCTGCCTTACAAGCAGAGGGTCATAGGTTCGAGCCCTATAGGCCCCATACTTATGAAATTAATATGGCGAGATAGCTCAGTTGGCTAGAGCACGCGGTTCATACCCGCGGTGTCGAGGGTTCGAATCCCCCTCTC
>CAKRKL010000003.1 GCA_934358405.1 uncultured Blautia sp. | reverse complement strand
ATTACATGGAGAAGATGTGTGGATATGAATGACCGTCAGCTTCGTAATGTAGTAGACGGACTTGGCGGAAGAACAAACGGTATGCCACGTGAGGATGGCTACGATATCACAGTAGCATCTGAGATCATGGCAGTTCTCTGTCTTGCAAGTGATATTACTGACCTTAAGAAGAGACTTTCCAGAATGATCATTGGTTATACATATGGCAAACCATCAGAGCAGAAGCCGGTTACAGCTGGTGATCTCCATGCAGAAGGTGCTATGACTGCTCTTCTGAAGGATGCCCTTAAGCCAAACCTTGTTCAGACTCTTGAGCATGTACCTGCAATCGTTCATGGCGGACCATTCGCAAACATCGCTCACGGCTGCAACTCTGTAACAGCTACTAAGATGTCTCTGAAGCTGGCTGATTACACAATCACAGAGGCAGGCTTTGGTGCTGACCTTGGTGCTGAGAAATTCCTTGACATTAAGTGTCGTATGGCTGGTCTGAAACCAAACGCAGTTGTTATCGTTGCCACAGTTCGTGCACTGAAATATAATGGCGGTGTTGCAAAGGCTGATCTGAATAACGAGAATCTGGAAGCTCTTGAGAAGGGTCTTCCAAACCTTCTGAAGCATGTAAGCAACATTAAAAATGTTTACAAGCTTCCATGTGTTGTTGCTATCAACGCATTCCCGACAGATACCAAGGCAGAGCTTGATCTTGTAGAAGCAAAATGTAAAGAGCTTGGCGTTAATGTTGCACTTTCCGAAGTATGGGCAAAAGGCGGCGAAGGCGGCAAGAAGTTAGCAGAAGAAGTTATCCGTCTTGTTGAAGAGCCAAACGATTTCACTTATTCCTATGAGCTTGAAGGCTCCATTGAAGACAAACTGAATAATATCGTTCAGAAGATTTACGGCGGCAAGAGAGTTGTTCTTACAGCTAATGCTCAGAAGCAGGCAAAACAGCTGGAGGCTCTTGGCTTCGGTAACTGCCCGATCTGTGTTGCTAAGACACAGTACAGCTTAACAGATGATCAGACCAAGCTTGGCGCTCCTACAGATTTCGAAGTAACTGTTCGTAACCTGAAAATTTCTGCTGGTGCAGGCTTTATCGTAGCTCTTACCGGCGAGATCATGACCATGCCAGGTCTTCCAAAGGTTCCGGCTGCTGAGAAGATTGATGTAGACGAAACAGGTAAGATTACAGGATTGTTCTAAATATGTTAAAACAGGCTCGGGATTGTGTTTGAAGCACAATCCCGAGCCTTTAACATTTTCAAATTGTACGCAAAAACTGCCGGGACAAGATATCCCGGCAGTTTTTATATGGATTATTTCAATTTCTCACCTGTGAGCATTTCATATGCCTGCAGATATTTATCAATGGTCTTATCCACGATTTCCTGCGGAAGTGTCCAGTCATTTCCCGGATTAGCCTTCAGCCAGTCGCGGGCAAACTGCTTGTCAAAGGATGGCTGACCATGTCCCGGTTCATATCCCTCTGCCGGCCAGAATCTGGAGCTGTCCGGAGTAAGCATTTCATCACCAATCACAATGTTGCCCTTCTCATCCAGACCAAACTCAAATTTGGTATCTGCAATAATGATACCCTTGCTAAGTGCATACTCTGCACATTTTTTATATAAAGCGATGGTGTAATCACGAATCTTCTCAGCATATTCCTGGCCATGTCCCGGATAATATTTCTCAAGATGAGCTACGCTCTGCTCAAAGGAAATATTCTCATCATGGTCGCCAATCTCAGCCTTGGTAGAAGGTGTGTAAATAGGCTCAGGAAGCTTATCTGATTCCTTCAGTCCCTCCGGAAGAGTAATTCCGCAAACTGTGCCATCCTTCTGATAGCTTGCCCATCCGCTTCCGGTAATATATCCGCGAACGATGCATTCAACCGGAATCATATCCAGCTTACGGCACATCATGCTGTTTCCATCGAATTTCTCCTGCTGGAAAAATTCCGGCATATCTTTCACATCAACAGAAAGCATGTGGTTCGGCAGGATGTCCTGGGTCATATCAAACCAGAACTTGGACATCTGTGTAAGAACAGTGCCCTTCTTAGTCACTTCGTTGTTCAGGATCACATCAAAACAGCTGATACGGTCTGTTGCAACCATAATCAGGCTATCTCCGTTATCGTAAATCTCGCGTACTTTGCCTTCTTTAACTGGCTTCATTTCCTGCATAGCTTTACACCTCGTCACTTTTCTTTTTTAATTGTATTTTCCATTTGCAATACCTGAATATTTTACCATTTTATGAAGCAAAAAACAATTCCCCTAAATGCCGAAATCACAGCATCTTTTGCAGGAATCCATGTGAATCTTCACAGAATCCGGAATTGAAGTATCACTATTTGCAGCGTATAATAAGATGATATCATAATTCCAGAACACATAAACAATTTTTTATTCAGGAGAAGCATATGCGATACAAATTTGCAGCCGCTGACATGGACGGCACTTTATTAAACGATTTCAATGAAATTACACCTTATACTGCAGACATAATCCGACAGGCAGTTTCTGCAGGACTGATTTTTTCCATCTGCACAGGGCGGCCTATTGAGGGAGTATCCCGTTATCTGAAACAGTTAGATATTCAGGGACCTGTGATCACCTACAATGGTGCCATGATTCTGGATTCTGCCACCGGAAAGATTCTGTACCGTCAGGATCTTGAGGCAGAAGACGCACGCAAAATTCTGGAAACAGGAATTCACTATACCACTACCATGTGTATCTGGTCTGACAATAAGCTGTACGGAAATCAGCTAAATGACCGTATTTATGATTACAGCCAGGCAACAAAGGTAACACCCCTTCTGATTCCTTCTATAGATGCGTTATTGGCACAGGGAATTACAAAAATCCTCTGGTATGATGACGCTGCACGAATTCAGCAAATAGAAAAAGAACTGTCAGGAACAGCTCTTTTTCATAATGTGACCTTTTGTACTTCCAAACCCTTTTATCTGGAATTTTTCAACAGTGCCGTATCCAAGGCTGCTGCTATAGATCGGATTGGCGATCTGTACGGCTTCTCTTCCTTAGAGACTATTGCCATCGGAGACGGTTTTAATGATCTGTCCATGATTCGCCACGCCGCACTTGGTGTTGCCATGGCAAATGCTCCGGATGAGGTAAAGCAATGTGCAGACTACGTCACAACGCATACCAATAATGAGGATGGTGTCGCTGAGGTTCTGGAAAAATTTATTTAAATAATTGTTTCATAGCCGGATACAGCTGTTTGAATTTCTGATATCTTTCTTCGTATTTGGCAGCCAGTTCCGGAGTTGGTTCTACGGTATCTACCACTTTGGCAAGCTTTTTACCGGCAGTCTCCACATCCGGGTAGATGCCGCAGCCAACAGCCGCAAGGATGGCTCCGCCAAGAGATGGTCCCTCTTCTACCTCCAGAACATCCACTTTGATGTTCATTACGTTGGCAATGATTTTTTTCCAGAGAGGACTCTTTGCTCCGCCGCCGCAGATTTTTGTACGCTGTATTTTAATACCAAGACTTCTGGCAACCTCAAGAGAATCACGAAGGGCAAATGCAACACCTTCCAGAACGGCCTGTGTCATATCTGCTCTTGAAGTATCCATTGACATTCCGAAAAATACGCCTCTTGCATCTGGATCATTGTGCGGAGAACGCTCTCCCATCAGATACGGAAGGAAGTAAACATGGTTCTCTCCAAGCTTTGTAATCGGTGCCTGCTCTGCTGCGAAATCCCTGGTTCCAAGGATTTCTTCTGCCCACCATTTGTTACAGGAAGCAGCACTAAGCATACATCCCATAAGGTGATAGCTTCCATCTGCATGGCAGAAGGAATGAAGCGCATTATTTTTGTCCACGCCGAAATTCTTGCTGGAAATAAATACAGTTCCAGATGTACCCAGGGAAATATTACACTGTCCATCTCCAACCGTACCGGTTCCAACAGCTGCTGCCGCATTGTCGCCGGCACCTGCGATTACTTTCACATTCTCAGGGAAGCCAAGCTCTTTTGCCACCTCCGGCTTCAGGGTTCCAACAACCTCCCAGCTCTCATAAACCTTTGGAAGCTGCTCCTCTCTCACCCCACAGATTTCCAGCATTTCTTTAGACCAGCAGCGGTTCTTCACATCAAGAAGCAGCATACCGGACGCATCAGAAACATCTGTGCAGAAGGATCCGCTTAATCGGTAAGCAAGATAATCCTTCGGCAGCATGATCTTCACAATCTTTGCAAACTTCTCCGGCTCGTTTTTCTTCATCCAGAGAAGCTTGGGTGCGGTAAATCCGGCAAATGCAATATTTGCAGTATACTGAGAAAGCTTATCCTTGCCGATCACATTGTTCAGATAATCCGTTTCCTCAGAAGTACGCCCGTCATTCCAGAGGATTGCAGGACGAATCACCTGATCCTGTGCATCCAAAGTTACCAGGCCATGCATCTGACCACCAAAGCTGATTCCCGCAACCAAAGAGCGGTCGATTCCCTCTGTCAGTTCCTTCATTCCTGCCATACTCCTGGTATACCAGTCTTCCGGATTCTGCTCAGACCAGCCCGGGTGTGGAAAAAATAAGGGATACTCTTTGGAAACAATGTTATATATTTTTCCGGATTCTTCCATAAGAAGAAGCTTCACTGCGGAAGTACCAAGATCAACACCAATAAAATACATTTTTATCCTCCTTAAAGTCATAGGTCAGGCGCTCTGCGCGTACCCAAAATACCAGTAAAATTCACCATTGCTTCAAAACAGCCGTACCGCATAAAGTGGTACGGCTGTTTTGATATGCCTATGTCAGTAATTAATCGCGATGCCCGGATATCAGCCCCACGGATTCTCAGTTGGATATCTTACACCGGCTGGCTGGTTGTAACCAATCTTTTTCACATCAAGTCCAAGGAATTTCACTACTTCGTAAAATGCTTTTCCATAATGTCCGAACATAACTGCGCCGTGATGCGGGAATCTGCCCTCGATCAGAACATGGCGGTAAAATCTTCCCATCTCCTTGATTGCGAAAATACCAATGCCTCCAAAGGATCTTGTAGGTACATCAAGGACTTCACCCTCTGCCACGTAAGAAACCAGTTCTCCCTCAGAGTTACACTGCAGACGATAGAAAGTAATATCGGAAGCAGCAATATCTCCCTCAAGAGTTCCTCTTGTAAAATCAGGCTCAGATCCTGCAGGCTCAAGAAGTCTGTGCTGGATCAGCTGATATTTAACAGCTCTGGACTCGCACATCTTGCATGCCGGAGTATTTCCGCAATGGAAGCCCATGAAGGTGTCTGTAAGCTTATAGTCATATTTTCCTTTAATGTCCTCATCATAGATGTACTGTGGAACAGAATTGTTGATATCAAGCAATGTAACAGCATCCTGAGAAATGCAAAGTCCGATATACTCACTAAGCGCTCCGTAAATATCGACCTCACAGGATACCGGAATTCCTCTGGAAGCAAGGCGGCTGTTTACATAGCAAGGCTCAAAACCGAACTGTGACGGGAATGCAGGCCAGCATTTGTCAGCGAATGCAACGTATTTTCTTGCACCCTTGTGAGCCTCTGCCCAGTCAAGAAGAGTAAGCTCGAACTGTGCCATCTTCTCATTAAGATCTGCATAATATTTTCCCTCTCCCATTTCTCTGGCCATGTCTGCACAGACCTCCGGGATACGTGGATCGTTCTCATGCTCTTTGAAGGCCACAAGAAGGTCAAGCTCAGAGTTCTCCTCAATCTCAACGCCCAGCTCATAAAGTCCCTTAATTGGTGCGTTACATGCGAAGAAGTCCTGTGGGCGCGGTCCGAAGGTGATAATCTTCAGGTTGCGGACACCAATGACAGCTCTTGCAACCGGTACAAAGTCAGCAATCATTTTCGCAATGTCATCAGCTCTTCCAACCGGATATTCCGGAATGTATGCCTCAAGATGACGCATCTTCAGGTTATAGGAGCAGTTCAGCATACCACAGTAAGCGTCACCTCTTCCATTGATCATGTCGCCGTCGCCTTCCGCTGCTGCAACATACATACAAGGTCCGTCAAATCTCTCTGCAATCAGGGTCTCCGGAGTCTCTGGTCCGAAATTTCCAAGGAAAACAACAAGTGCGTTGCACTCTGCTTTGTTTACATCCTCAAGAGCCTTCTCCATGTCCTTCTCATTCTCAACAGTTACCGGACATTCGTAAAGCTCTCCTTTGTAAGCTTCCATAATGGCTGCCCGTCTCTTCTGGGAAAGCTCGATTGGGAAACAGTCACGGCTTACTGCGATTAATCCAAGTTTCACTACTGGTATATTGTTCATAATAGGTATTCCTCCATTTTCATATTTGATTTTCATTAGTCGATTGTAATATTTTCGCCCTTCAGTCCGTTAAATGCACCTTCAATTTGGGCATCCTCATGTGCAATCAGCCATTTGTTCTTAGCAGTCATCAGGCTGTCCTCTCCGGTCTTCTCAGTTGGGAAAGTAAGCTCTGTGTTGGTTCCCCTTGGAAGTACTACTACGCACTGGAAACCGCCCTCGTTTACATGGCATGGTGCATAGTGAAGTGTGGTAGCGTAAACTTCAATTCCGGTTCCTGCCGGTACCAGAAATGCCTCAATTTTGGATGTGTCATATGTATGATCCGGCTCAACGTCCTGCTGATGTCCGATCAGAAGAACCAGGTCTGTCACCGCCACATTGATTTCGGAATTGCGGTGATACTCTACTGCATTTAATTTCTTGTTATGTCCGTTGCAGTATCCGATCTGGATCGGCAATCCGCCGTATCCCTTGTTCTGCAATTTTTTCATAACATCCAGTGCTTCCAGCTCCTCAACTGAGGGAACATAAATTACGTCCTCAGGAACCGGTGTGTGCTTCATCTCTTTAATAAGGCTTGTAAAATCGTATCCCTCCAGCACCTGTCCGTATTTGCGGAATGCCGGATCTGTTACTTTCTGAATCTTCACAATTAACCTCCTTTTGCACCTGTCAGAATGCCGACAGGCTTACACTCAAAATTTCAGAACCAGCGGTCTTCAACAACTTTTCCGCAAGCTCCTTAAGCTGAAAAAAGCATACCATATCCTGGTATGCTTTTCGACGGTTTTCTTGTCTTATGTATAGCACTTTTTTGACCTTTTATTATCTGCCAGCTTTTGCCTGAAATCACTTGGCAATATCCCATACTTCTTCTGAAACTCCCCGGAAAAGGCCCGGCTGTTTGCAAATCCGTTATCCAAAGCAATCTGACTGATGGTTTTCTCTGTGTTACTCAGCTCCCTGTAGGCGTAGGACATACGAATTTCCTGCAAATACGCCTTAAAATTGATTTTCGCATACTTTTTGAACATTCGCGACAAATAAGCATCGGAATATCCAAAAAGGGCTGCCATGTCCGAAAGCTTCAGGTCTTCGGTATAATGCTCCCGCATATAAGTGGTAATTTTTGACAAAGCATCCAGGCGACGGCTATCCTGAATCTCCGCCTGCTCTGCTTTAGTTTCACGATAATCTTTTACCATAAGGTACAAAACATTGTAATATAATGCCATAGTTCGATATTCCCAGCCTTCTTCCCGGGCCTGGTATACCTTGTGCAATTCTTCTATAAAAAATGCCAGTTTCCGGTTATCCGGAGCCTTCGTATTCTTATCCTTTGCCAGCCGGGCTGCGCTTGTAAAACGGATAAAGCGTTGTGCAGTAAAATATTTTTCAAATTGCTTCAGCGGAATCTGCAGGACTACGGTTTCATTTTTTTCCGGCGCATGAATAGAATGAATCTCATTGGAATTGATAACAATCAGCTCACCAGCCTCCAACGGATATTCTTCATCATTCAGAAAAAACGTCAGTCTGCCTTTCAGCACGGCAAAAATCTCGATAGATGTGTGCCAGTGCTTCTCTCTCTCATAATGGCCCTGTCCACCCTCAAATAAAAATATTTTAAACGGCAGCCCCTCATTGGGTATGATCAGTTCATGCTGAAATTCCATGGTTTGCCTCCCGCAGTCATTTTTCTAAAATACTATCGGCCTTCAACAGCATTGTATAAACTATCTTTAAATGTAAGAATATCATTTTACAGTAGCTTTTACAATCCCGTTCCTTTTTCCATTTAAATGCAAACATAAATATCTTACTGTTTCATCTCTTGTATTTCCGGACTTAAACGCTTATAATATTTCTAAAAATGAATTTTACTACTTTATTTTCCTGGGAGGTTTATTATGAAATTTATATATCCTGCAGTTTTTAAGAAAACTGAAGATGGACGCTATAAGGGAATTTTTCCTGATCTGGAGGATTGCTTCGGAGAGGGCGATACCCTGGATGAAGCCATTGAAAATGCAAATGCAGCAGCCTTCGACTGGATCTCCGTAGAGCTATCCGAAGAAGCCCCGGAGCTCCCACCTATCACAGATCCAGATGATATGGAACTGGAAGACGGAGATGTGGTAAGAAATATTCAGGTAAATATACGGCTGTATGATGGATGGGATGAATAAAATTCTTCTCATTCCAGTTAATAGCCCCAGCTGTCCTTCAAAAATTTCAGGCACCAGCCGGGGCTAAAATACTTTTATTGTTCCGGTTTTTCCGCTGATAAGTCAACCTTGAATCCAGATGCATAGTTTATGGACTCAACCAGAGGATTTCCTGAATAATCCATATATTTATGCACAATCTTAGAAGTACTATACTCCTCTCCGCATCCGGTTACCATTGTGTTATCCTCAAATCCATTCAGCCAACCAGTATATTCTTCTGGCGTGTATGTATAAAGAATATTTCCATTCGAATCATACAGAATCTGTTTCGCCTCAGAAGAATCACCCGGTCTCACAACCACAACATCTTTATATACTTTTACTCTATCCGCCTGAATTGGCTCTCCTAATTCTGTCATATCGGTTATACTGATAAATCCAATATAAGTCTTCTCATCCTGCCCTATCATAGATATCACAATACTATCCTCAAACAGCTTATTGGCATGTCCGGCATCGTTAATACTTCTTATATATCTTCCATCATAGCATTTAAAATCTTCATTTGCCTTGTCATAGACCCAAAATTCTGTTTGAGAATTATCATCCTCATCTTCGTACCTGGACTCTAGAAGAATATACTGATCTGTAATATCACATACCCGTATGCTTGCATCAAACAATTCATCAGGAACTGTAATCTCACATTTTTCTCCTGCTTCATCGTATAAATCAAGATACTTTTTCTGTTCTTCATTTGTGTAGTACACACAATTATATAAATAACCATTCAGAACTAATGTATCTTCAATATCATTAAATAGTTCTGGCGTTACCCATTTATGTGACTGTGTAAAATAGTATTCTCGGAAAATTTCGTCATTTTCGTCCTGATACTGACATAAAAAGATACCAGTTCCTAAATGTTCTATTGTTACATTAGTTGAGGTTTTCCAAAAATCAGTTTCCTCTTCTACGCTTTTAAGTTCAGTCTCGACTTCTCCATCTGGTGCATAAAGAGTATATTTATATCCGATACCATCAAATCCAGACAAATCCGTTTTCATCCAGGTATATCCATTTCCATATGTAATCAAGCTATTTTTATCATACTGACTGGTCACATTTCCTTCTTTGTCAAAGACATATACATTGTCTCCGTATTTGTAATAGGCGTATCCATTTTTAAAATTTGTTGGCGGATTACAAAACTCGCCATCATATTTTGACGGAAAATAAAATTTTATATTGGCTTCTTTGTCCATATAACCATAGTATTCTCTTTCATTCATATAAAACTGAATACATGCCAAATCTTCACTATACCCCTTTGCCATTCTTACAAAACTTGTTTTTTCTTCATTTTCGTAAGAACCGTTACAATAATAAGGATTTCGTACAGTTATCTTTTTAGAAGTGTCCGAATCACTTATGATTACATACAAAGTCTCACAATATTTATCTGGTGATAAAAAGATATAAATATCTCCTTCTTGCCCAGCACCTATTATGTTTGATGTAGAAAAGATATCACCGGTAGTTGCCGGAGCATAGCACTCAACTCTTGGTTCATCTGTATACTGATCTTTCCCATTTCCATCTATAAAACATAAATAATAAGATAAATCAGCAAGATTCACATCATGGCTAGATGTATTACGCACTTTTCCTTCAAATCCAGCCAACCACGTATCATCGTCTGTCGATTTCCAAAACTCATATTCACTTCCCGCAAATGCTTTTGTAAGCTTTAAATATATACCGCCTATTTCAAAAACTTCATTTAGTTCATAAGTGTATTCATTAGTTTTACTGTCCGTAACTGTGCTGCTGTTTTCATCATCGGTATAAGTACTTTCAGGTTTATTATCTGAATTCTCATCCAAATTCGGAACAACTGTTTTTAATATTACATCTGCAAGAATGATTATCCCAATTACGAATATGGTTACAAGTACTGCTTTTTTGCTCCTCTTTTTTAATTCTGCTCCGCAGTCACTACAGTACCTGGCATCACCTTTATTTTCTTTTCCGCACACTTTGCAAACCATAGATTTTCCGTTTCCTTTCGTCACTATAAAAATTGCTCAGCAAAATATACTTTCCCTATTTCCAGCCCAGCTTGGCAAAATTCTAAAAAAAATTCTGTTTCCAGGTTTTATCTGTTATATATTGTGTTAAATTCAAGTACTGGTAAATCCCGCTTATCTTGAGATGTCTCGTATATCATATGCAGCGTGCCGTCTCTGAACTGGTACCCTTCATATTGGATTTCATATGTAGTGCAATTAATAACCAATGCATTATTTGCCGCATCATACCGAATCATATCTTCTGCAAAAAAGGAATAAAAAGTCGCTTCGGAAAGCTTTAAATAATTTTCTGTTTTCTTATTGTACTGGTAAATGTCATAAACATATTCGCCAGGTGTATTACTATCCTCTTGCTCGTAATGTCTCACAATAATTTCTGGTGTATGATCAGCATCCAAATCCATACAGCAATATGCCAGCGGAACCTTATTACCGAAATTTTCTTCTCTAAGCTTCGCTAATAAGTCATCTTCTGCATTTTCCAGTTTTATTTTTGGTTGTTTTTCTGTATAAAATGCATAGATTCCAAATACACATATACTGATGATAAATACCAGTGTATATTTTATAAATAAATCATTCTCTCTTTTTATTTTTTTCCAGTTCAAAAATTTATTTAATTTGTGGCCACAGTTTTTACAGTATTTTGCATTACAAGAATTTTCAGTTCCACAATTTTCGCAAATTTCAACAGGTTCTTTTTCTGTATCAAAAGCTTGCATTATTGACCTCACTCCTCCCACAATTTTTCTAACAGTTCCTCATTTGCTTTTCGCACTTATTAATATGACTAAATTAATCACAGCTTCTGTCACTAATTCAAATTACATTATTAATATATTTTATCAATTTTAGTTGATATAGCTCCAAAATAGCTTTCTATATACTCTTGAGCATCATTCATAATTTTCTCATTAAAAATATAGTTTCCAACGGCCTCTACTGCATTGTCTTCTCCGGGTATAAAGGTAACAATTACTGGAATAGCAGATTTATATATGTATATATATGCAACAGTTTCTTGTAACTCATTATTTACAAACGTTTTATTTATCCTCAAAATAGTCGAAGCAGCCAAATATTCTGCTTTTTCATTTAATTGCAATCCCCAATTACTAACACTCCCTTGGAATAGAACCGCTTTTACTTTGTCAGATAACATAAACATATATATTTGACTATTTTCCGCCAAATAATCCAACATCTTATCATTGGAAATTATAACTTTATAAACACTTTCAGGCTCCCCATAATCGCATTCTGAAAAAGCTTCCGATATTACCTCTTTACAGTCAGAAGGTGTATTCAACATGTCTAAAAATATCTCAGAAGTAGCCAGTTCATTCATTTGAGAAATTATATCAAGACCTTGTTCATAAATTGTCTTACTTGATTGATTATTATTTGCCCCAAACAGATTTCTACTATTAACCAATAAAATAATACCCAAAACACATATACCAATTATTATTTTTTTGTTCTCTTTCTTTATCTTCATGTTTTCCTCACCCCTCCCGCAATTTTTCTAACAATGCCTCATTTGCTATCTCGTACTCATTGAATTCAGCTATAATCTCATCATCCGTTTTCAAAGGATCTGGCTGGTACCAGTTTTTGGATCTGAAATACTGGTCAAATTCTTCCATTTTGAAGCACCTTCCGTGTCTTGCAAAAATCTCATTAATAGCAAGCTGAATTTGATCTTTTGTTAGAGTTCCAAGCTCTTCTTCGGTCATGTAACGGCTTGCTACATCTGGGAGTATGTATTTTGAAGCTTCTGCTTCTTCCGCTTCCTTGCTAGCTTTATCAGCTCTACTTGTCTCATAAAAATAGAAATTGCGCTCTGGCTGCAATGTAAAAGGGTTAATTGAAGCACTTGCTAACAGATCATCATCTGCGTATAAACTAACATTTACAAGCCAATATCCTACTCCTCCCCAATACCATGCCTCTTTTACCTCACATTTGGTTACTTCAACATCCTCAGGAACCCCAAGCCCTTCCTTTAATATCTTCATTTGTCTTTCTGAGGGTTCCAGATCACATTTTACTTCTAACTCCGAAAATGAAAGTTCCTGTAAATTGCTTTCAAATTTTCCCCATGCATTCTCCGTTATTGTCTTCTCTTCTCCATTTTCATCTGTCATTGTATATTCGTATACAGGTGTAGTATTATTGCTCCCTAGTTCCCCTTTTATCTGCTGTCTCTTAACACTATAGACATTTTTAATTTTATGTTTTACCTGATACACCTCATAGGTCCGGCTATCTGACAATCTACTATAGACAACAATCGCGTTGTCGTTTTTCATATAATATATTTCGCCATCTCCGCCATTTTGCCAATTTTGAAACGATCCTACTGGAATAACCGTATTATTCTCGTAATAATAAAAACAATACCCATATGTATCAATAGTTCTCCCTCGGATAATCAATTCTTTTATTCCATCATTATTGATATCATATATGCCGTACTCCACATTATATAAATGACGTACATCAAAAAAATATTTACCTGCTGCTAAAAATTCTTCGTATGCCACTTCTTCCTCGCTTTTATTTTCAGATTGTGCATCATTGGTATTTGATTCATTATACTGATTTTCAGTTACATTCTCTGCTTTTACTTCATATATTTCTGGCACTATAAATATCTCGCAAACTATTGCTATAATTGCCAGTATTCTCATATATTTTGTTCTCATCTAATCGCCCCCATTCAATCACCAATCTTACCAAACACTGTATCTTGATTCTGTTTTTTTCTTTTCTTTAAACAATCTGAAGGAATTAACGTGATCTGCAATTCGTGTCTTAATTCCATCTTCATACAATATCAAGTTATTTCCTGCTAAATATACAAATCCGCCAGACTCCAATTTTGCAAATTTTTTTACCTCAGAATCAATTTCCAATGCCATATTATTTTCATTTATATACCATAATGTGCCACCATATTTTACCTTGTCCCAAGATACCAGCAACAAGGCCGATCCATCTTCATACCCCTTCCAAAATGCACATCGCTGTCCTAAAGATTCCACATGTCCATTCCAGCTCCATGAAACATTATCATCTTGAAAATAAATTAATTTATTCCCCACAACCTGTATGTCCCGTACTCCTTCCCAGCCAGTTTGCCCGGAACTTTCCATTCCATCTTCTGTAATTATTCCAGAATATAATTTACCATCTAGTAGTATATCTATACTATTCTTACCATCATATTCATAAGGAACTGCTATTGATACAACTGCATTCAACCAACTTGATAATAGCAAAGTGTCTATGGGATATACCTTAATTTCATCTGCAAAAGTTACAAGACTAAGATGTATACTAATCCCATTTCTCAATAGTTCTAATTGTTGATCTCTCCAATCTGCAATTCTTTCCGCTATCAACTCCTTACTGCTCAATTGCTCTTGGGAAACAATATCATTAAATGAAGTTTTCCCTAAAGTTTCTGAAATGTTTTTCAAACTATCATCTAAAATATAAAAATTACTATTTGAATAAAAAGAACCTTTCTCTTTTCCATCTACTCTTACTCCTAAGAATTGCTTTTCAAACTTCGCTTTTTCAAATTTCTTTTCTAGATCATAAGAATATATTTTCACTCTGCCTAATTGCACTTCACTATCTTCTTCTATGGAATTAATCAACTCAATATTTTCTGCATTATACTCACTCTCAGAAAAATCTATAAAATCAATTAATTTTATATCCTGTGTATACTTCGTATATACAATTTCATTTTTTTCTGCTGATATTATTTCTCCAATATTTTCACTTATGATTACTTCATCCGAATTATATGAGTTCATGCATAAGTTATTATTTTTCACATAAAACACATTGCCATTATTAAAATAATATTCTCCGTCACTTCTCTCTCCTTCATCATTAATCCAGTGAAAATCTGTTACAATTATTTTCTCACTTTCTGGATTATCTACATTCTTTGCAAATATTATATATTGCCCGTTCTCGTCACTTCTTACATAGTAAGCAATCTTTTTGTCAAGTATTAATTGTCCGTTGCCATCCACATTCTCGGCAATTTGAAAAGAATCCTTTCCATCAAAGTAGTACAATGTACTCCCTAAATCCGTCTTCTTCTGATATAACGCACGGCCGTCATCTTGAATCAGAAAATTAGCCCTTAAGATACACACATCGTTATCTACTACAACAATACTCTGATCTATTTTGCCATCTATATAAAGGTTTCTCTTATTTATATAATTTAACGTACCAGTCTCTGAGTCATCGGCTATATTCGTAAAAAAATATAAAATCTCCCCCGCTTTATCCTCAGAAGAATCACTTTCTCCATCACCTGCAAATGCGTAATTATCTCCATTGGTAACTATAATCTCCTCTGGCCACATATCTATTACATGCTCATTTGTAATTGTTCTTTCTTCTACCTCATCAGCACTTATGTCCGGTGTAAAATAATATCCATCATCCCGAACCCATAAACAGGCATTCTCCAAACTATTCCCGTTGGAAAAGGGCCAGGATACAGCTTTGCAATCTACCGCATAATATAAGCTTAACAATACTGCGCAAAGCACCAAAAACATTTTACCAACTACTCTGTAATTTGTTTTTCCTACTTTTCTTTCCATTTGCATTCCTCCTTGAAATTCATTTCTCTACTACAAAGGTGCTGGTCTAACTCTTTTACATTATTGTTAAAACCAACACCTTATATCATTTCATCTTATTTATATTTTTACTTTCGCTCCGCACTTTGTGCAAAAAGATGTATTCATTTCAAGCTGTTCTCCGCATTTACTGCAATAAATGTAGTTTCGTTTTTCTTCTTCTACATCTTTTCTTAATTTTTCTCTGCAATTATAACAATATATCATATCCCGCCGGATTTCTGTCTTACAGTTAGGGCATTTCGTTTGTTCTTCCAGGGTTTGAATCTGTTTCATGCAATCCTGGATTGTCTGTTCCAGCCCTTGCGCTTCCTGTATCTGCATTTCTACTTCTGCCAGCGGCTGATTTTTATAATTTTCATATACGATTTTTCCAATATCACTATACAAAGCAGTTAGTTTTGTTCTCAATTCAGCGATCACTTGATTCTGCTTTTCTATCTCCTGCCGCAAATCCTTATTCCACTCATGGATTATATTCCCTCTATTTTCATCGTTCATAAGATGCCATTCCTTTATATAATTATTTTATATATTTCAGCTGCTAAATTATCTGGATGCCCTTACTTTACTCAAAAGGATAATTTCAAGTACAGGAATCGCAATTGCAATCATCATAATAAATGGATTTTGACTAAAGCCTAAATTACTCTGAACCCATTCTGTGATCGGTGAGATGATACTTTGCGCTATAGATGATGTCCAGCCATATCCCGTATCATACCCTAATCCCAAATCTCCAAACAAACTTCCGACAATGGAGGATGTCATGTTTCCATATTCATTTAAACTTCCATTAACAGAATTGGCTGTACTTTGCAGAAAACTTGCCCATGTAAATGAAGCTGTTTTTAAAACAACATTTACCCCCAATACAAGCATTGGATAAATGCCTGCTTTCAATGTCCTTACTTCATTTTTCGCATTTTTCGTTATAGATGATAATATACTTCCAAGTGACCACCAATATGCAACATCCATAGTCACTAATATCAGAGCAATCAAAAATAATCGTATGTCAATGTAGCCGGCAACACAAAGTAATATAAATCCAATAACCACATGAACAAAAACCTTTATCCACATAATTCCATTAACAATTGAAAAACCAGCTGCATCAAGCGTTCCTTTTCTTCCACTAAAATATATCATCCAAATTGCAATACAGATTAAAACAGAGAAAAGATTGGTAGCAATGTTAAAGAAGGAAAATGATGCAAATATTCTATACAACAAATTGATTGTATACAGCGCACCAAATATCAAAAACACATTATGAGTTACTATCCGCCATATTTTTTTCGCTTCAATATTCAGCGTAGAGTTTTCATATCTCGGATCATTTTCGTCACTATTAAGTACTCCTTTGCTTACACGTTCCCTTATTTTATCTGTTTCTATTTTTGAAAAAATTCCCTGCAGTACAACTGGAATATCTCTTATGTAATCCATTACTTTCCATTCTTCATTTTTAACAATGAGTCCCTTACGCTTCATCAAATAATAAGCGCCTAAGGACACCAATACTGCCCCTACTATCGGCAAATATGTTGCCGAGGACCGTTCCCAATAGTACGTAATCTGATATACTTCAATTATAGAAAGCACACCCTTTAGGATTTCTCCAATGCACAATGCATAAAACAGTGTCATTCCATATTCTTTTCTACACTTATATGCAATTACAAAACAAATTACAGAACACCATGCATATGTAAGCACAATTCCCAGGCCCCAAATAAAGCTAAAGGCGGTATAGCTTTTGAGGTACGGCATGTACGTAAATATGTTATACGCATATACAATTCCTAATATGGTGCCTAAAATTTTGAGCAATTTTGAATCTGAGTCCGATTCATGGCCTTCTTTCTGTTGGCTTTTTTCTGTTTTCTTATCTGTGCTTACCTTTTTTTCATCGTTTTTTGATACTTTTGTATCATAAATTTTTTCTTTTTCTGAACCACAAATAGGACAGTATTCTTCCTCTTCGCCCCATTTTCTTCCGCATCGCGTACAATACCTGACTTTTACATTATTACCATTTTCATCTTGCTTTTCCCCACAGTAAGGGCAAAAACTTATATGATCCCCTATTTCCTTGCCGCAGTTACAACAACGCTTCATTTCTGCTCCTCCTCTCCTTTATTACAATCCTTTCTGCATTCCAATTTATTATATGCATTATACGCTTTTATATATCTCAAAGTCAATATAATAAGATATACAAAGTCCTATTTTTTCATCATTCTCTCATACCTTTGTATTTAATCAAATTAATTCCCATTATTATTTATAATTCCGCTTAATATTAAGACAATATTTATCGTATGTATTATTAGTCAGAGTTTTTATTATCTCATTTATATTTTCATATGACATATAATATCTAAAAAAGGAGGTATATATGGTAAATGACACAAATTTTGCAGAAAGACTCTCTTTTCTTCGTGAAAGCAAACAAGTATCTGCAAGAGAAATGAGTTTGGCAATTGGCCAAAATGAGAGTTATATTAACCGTATCGAAAATCACAAGGCATTTCCCTCTATGCAATGCTTTTTTTATATTTGCGATTACCTGCACATCTCACCCAAAGATTTTTTTGATGACGAAGCCCAAACACCTCAGGCACTAGAAGAACTGGAACCAGATTTAAAAAAACTATCCCCGAAACAGCTGAATCTCATTAAGCAGCTTGTAATAGAAATTTCAAAGAAGTAAATATAAATGCACCTTTAACTTCCACTTTATTATGGTGGAAGTTATTTTTCGCCATCCAAATTACTATTTTAATTTCTAAATCGAAATAAAAAATATCGTTTTCTTAATTATAATTTGATATTTTGAATAAAACGTGATACACTATAACTATATTGATTAATTGAAAGATTCATGGGAGGTATGTTATGGATCACCCTATTGTACGGCTATCAGCCTTAACACTGAAAAATATTAAGAATGTAAAAAATGGAACTGTTTGCATGCCATCAGTCAGTAATGTTCCTTCTTCATTTAAAGCTGATATTCTGGGAATTTATGGACAAAACGGATCCGGCAAAACAGCAATTGTAGATGCACTATATTTCTTACAGCAGATTATGATTGGAAGCGACTTGGATTCAGAACTTGTTGATTACATGGATTCCGAAACAGATCACGCTGAAATTACTGCCGAATTTATTATATCACGCGAAGAATCATTTTATGAGGTCGGTTACCACATACAATTTATGAAAATGGATTCTAGAGTATGCATAGATCGTGAATTTTTAAATTGTGCTATTACTCAAAATGGCATTCGCTCTAACAAAAATATTTTCATGGATTACCAACATTCAAAACCTGACTGTATATTTAAACCTCAAAAACGTCTGAATGAGTTGGTTGCACAGGATAAAAATCTTCTGATGGATTTGATTGTAGCCCGAAGGATAGCCGAAAAGAGCAACTGCTCATACATTTTTGGTGAAAGCAGCCGTGATATATTTTGCCGTTCCTACGACAGCCCTTTTGAAAATTATTCGTTTGTCATCAGTGCGCTTTTCCGTTTCGCATTTCGAGATCTGTTTGTGATTCGTAATACACATTCTGGAATGATTACAGCAAATTTTTTGCTTCCAATGGCATTTCGCATTGAAAACGAGCAAACTGGTGCAAAGGGCGATTTTGCGATTCCGTTGATGACCCCAGTCACTCTTGACAGAGAAAAAAAAGAATTGTTGGAAGTTATTGTAGATCAGATTAATACCGTATTATATACAATTATTCCAGGCATGAGAATTGAAATCCGGGATTACGGAAAACAGGCACTGGATTCTGGCGAAGATGGATGGAAAGTTGAATTGATGTCCGTCCGTGAAGGTCACAAACCAATCCCGATCCGAATGGAATCAGAAGGAATCATCAAAATTATCTCCATTTTAAATGCACTAATTCAGGCATTCGGGAATCCTTCCATCTGTCTTGTGATTGATGAACTGGATGCTGGTATTTTCGAATATATGCTCGGCGAACTGCTAGATATCTTTCAGAACAGTGCAAAAGGCCAGCTGATTTTTACATCCCACAATCTCCGCGCTCTGGAGATGCTCGATAAGGAAAGCATCATGTTTTCTACAGCAAATCCTGAAAATCGATATATTCATATGAAGAATGTAAAAGGAAGCAATAATCTGCGGAGTATGTATATTCGAAGTATCACGCTTGGCGGACAAGATGAAATAATTTATGAGGAAACTGATAGTCTGGAAATTGCCAGAGCTTTCCGTAAAGCTGGAAGGAGCGTGCGAAATGCCTGAAAAAAGAGCAGTTATTGTGATTGTTGAAGGTGCTAGTGACATGGCTGCAATTGGCCCTATGCTGAAAGAATATTTTACCTCTGCGGATACACGTTTCATTATCACCAGAGGTGATATTACCTCACGAGACGGCGTAACCCCTACAAATGTAATAGCAAAGCTCAAAGCGGAAATAGATAAAGTCAGAAATATATACGGTTACCAATGGAAACGGGATCTTGTCCGTATCATCCATATAGCAGATACTGATGGAACTTTTACCAAAGACTGTGTTGTGGAAGCGGATGTAAAATCTATACAATATTACGAAGATCACATGGAATCCTCCAATGTATCCGCAACCAACCAGCGAAATAAAAATAAATCTGATGTAATGTATAAACTCTATTCTACAAACAAAATTAATAGTATTGATTACCGACTGTACTTTAATTCCTGCAATTTGGAACATGTTTTATACAATGCTTTAAAGGACTTTTCTGATGATGAAAAACAGGAGATGTCCGATGACTTTGCTGATAAATACAAAGGACATCTTCCTGAATTTATAAGCTTTATTTCTGGTTCAGATATTGCTGTACCAGGAACATATAAAGAAACCTGGAAATTTATCGAAAAAGATTTACATTCCCTTCAGAGACATACTAATATGCATTTAATTTTCAATTCTGATTTTTCAAATGCACCGTCTCAACCAACTTCTATCTGAACTTGCAAAGCACTTTGAGAATAATGAATTTTATATTCCTTAGACTAATTGTCCGGCAAAAAAAATCCCCCGGAGGGCTATGCTTTCCGGGGGATTGCTTATATAGAAGCTTATCTAGTTTTCCTCATACTGATTGGATTTCCAGATTACGCTGACCAGCCTTGCAATGCAGGCTTTCAGGTCTTCCAGCTTCAGGGTTCCGGCTTCCAGTTCCTTTTTCATATTGTCATGGTCGCCAAAGCAGCCTGGCATAACCAGGTCGTTTCCGGCGCGCATGCAGCCGGAAGCTGTACAGCTGTCATCACGTTCAGTTGTTGTCCAGTCGGTCATGATGGCACCGCCAAAGCCCCACTCATTTCTTGCCACCTCTGTGCAAAGATCATAATTGTTGGCAGCGTGAACGCCATTGATCAGGTTATAGCTTGTCATAATGGAAAGTGGCTGGGATTCCTTCACAGCAATCTCAAAGCCCTTCAGGTAAAGCTCACGGATGGTTCTCTCAGAAACAATGCTGTCAGAGCCCATACGGTTGTCTTCCTGATTATTACATGCAAAATGCTTGATGGTAGTTCCACATCCATAGTTGGACTGTACGCCATTTGTCATGGCAGCTGCAATGGTACCTGCCACATACGGATCTTCGGAATAATACTCAAAGTTTCTTCCGCAAAGAGGATTTCTGTGGATATTCATTCCAGGAGCAAGCCATAAGGTAACTCCGAAATGCTCCATCTCTTTTCCGATCATAGCACCCACTTTTTCAATCAGGGCTGTATTCCAGGTCTGTGCCAGCATGGTTCCCACTGGAATTGCCGTACAGTACTGGTAATATCTGTCACCAGGAAGCTCAGTAGGACCATTGTAGAAAAGTCCGCCTTCCAGACTGAATTCAAATGGCATGGAAATGATCTTGCCTTCATTTACATTGTAATATTTCATAAGGCGAAGGCCAGCCGGACCATCTGCAAGAACAATACTTGCCAGACCTTTGTCAATAGCACATCTATGTGTCTCACCTGCGGAGCCTGGTACGGAAATTCCAGCTACTCCCAGGTTTCCACCCTGTGCTTTTCCAGGATCACCGGCAGCCAGATTAATAAGCTCTTCCACGGAAAGGGTATTTACAAATTCCATTGCCTCAGATGCAACCAGTTCGCTGTTCTTACGGTATACAATTTCCTTTGCCTTAAACTCAGCTGCTTTCAGTTCCAGAACCGGAAGCTGCTTCGACCAGGCAAGCGCAGCCTGTACAGCTTCACGTTTACAGGTTGCACCTGCTGGCTGCTCTAATTCTTTTAATGCATCCTTTAGTGGAAAAAGATTCTTCACTTTTTCCAGAACTGCATCCTGATCCAGCTGCAGCCCGAATGTCAAATTGGCACTTTCCAGGCTGTTTCCAAGGAAGATTCCATAAAATCCTTTTTCCAGAACCCATGCTGCTTTTTTCTCATCATAGGAGGTTAAGCATTCTGCCGGGATTTCCAGCGTGATGCTCTGTTCCTCTCCTGGCTGTAACAGTTCTGTTTTTGCATATGCAATCAGACGATGTGCTTCTTTTTCCATGGAGCCACCAGGTAAGGAAGCATATGCCTGTACAACTTCCTTTCCAGCAACAGCACCAGTATTCTTTACAGACATGGAAACCTTCAGAAGATTTGTCTGTTCTTTTTTTATTGACGCATTCTGAATTTCAAATGTGGTATAGGAAAGTCCGTATCCAAAGCCATAGCGAACCGGAATTCCAAATGTATCAAAATAGCGATATCCTACATAAAGTCCTTCCTCATAGAACTCCTTTTCCACATTACCGTTATTGTGGGAAAAAGTAGCTGCGCTTGGATAATCCTCATATTTATATGCCCAGGAATCCACCAGCTTTCCAGATGGATTTACCTTACCGGAAATAACATCTGCGAAAGCGTTTCCCCCTTCCATTCCAGGCTGTACAATGACCAGAAGTGCTTTGATATTGGAAAATTCATCCATAAAGGAAAGGTCCACCTGTCCGCCTGCATTGATAACAATAATAACATTTTTGTAATATTTGCAAAGCTCTGCCACCATCTGATGCTCATCATCCTTCAGATAGTAATCTCCTTTATCTGCATTGCGGTCTGCGCCTTCTCCTGCAACACGGCTCAGTACATAGATTGCAGTGTCTGTGCTTTCATCAGCTTCCGGTACCTTTACAGGATCACCAGTTGGCATAATAAAAGGTGTTGTGCTGTAAACTGTAAAAAAATCCATCACATCGCCGCCAGTCTGGCTTGCTCTTGCAATAATATCGTTTTTCCAGTCCTGACGGGCTTTCTCATAAATCTGGTCGTAGCTACTGATCCAGTCTTCATTGGTGATTTGATAACCTGCATTTTTCAGACCCTGCCAGATAGAAATGTTCTCACGCTCATTTACATCACCGGAACCAGTTCCACCCTTGATTGTTCTGCCTGCGCCTGCACCGTAAACAGCGACTGCACTTCCCGGTTTCAGAGGCAGTATCTGGTCTTCATTTTTCAGAAGAACGATTCCCTCATCTGCTGCTTCTCTTGCTATCTGGCGATGTTCATTCTCCCATGACGCAGCTTCCGGGTTAGTGGTTCCTGAAAAAGTTCTTTCTTTTAAAACACGTGTCATAATTATTTCCTCCTCAGGCAAAATATTTTCTCAAAAGATAAGTCGGGGTGCAGCTCCACGCATGGCAGTAGCTGTTAACAATACTGCTTCCATAAGGAGACTCTGCCGGATTTTCCGGATTATAAAGCTCCCAGAAGGTGTCTGCTCCGTGGCTGATCATTCCGCCCCAGTAGTATTTCATATAGTCAAGAGCCTGCTCTTTTTTCCCGCAAAGAAGAAGTGCTTCTACATAATGATGGTTCATATACGGGGAAACCATACCTTTTTCCGGCTTCATGTCTGTTACTTTTTCAAGAATCTGTGCGCCGTCTTCTTTGTCTACTGCACCAGCAAGTACCATCCAAACCTGGCTTGCATAATTAATCTGTCTGTCCGGTCCACTTACAAACAGTCCGGCTTCAGAATCCAGAAGATATTTTTTTGCTGCTTCTGTTTTGGCTTTTTCTTCCTTTGCAAGCTCTGCTGCTTTTTCGGTATCCCCAAGGATTTCAGCAATTTCACGGACCTTTTTCGCACAATAAATATATACGCCCTGCATCGCAGCCTGCTTGTCCAGGCCATCAGTCCAGTCGATAAATGCCCAGAAGCCTTCCCCGCAGAGCAGAAGATCCTTCTCGTCAAACTGTTTTCCTGCAAGCTCCATCTGGCGGTAAGCACATTTGCTCAGGTCACGAAGAGTCTCCATGTCACCGGAAGCCTTATAATAATCAAGAAGTGCGGCTCCGTAGAACATAGAATAGTCCAGAAGGAAGGTATCATCCACAATGAATTTCGGCTCTGTAAACAGGCAGGCACTTACCATTCCGTCATCTCTTGTCTGGGCTGCAAACAGATAAAGACATCTTTTTACCAGATCATAGTTTTTAAATGTATCATAATTTGCCAGTGCCTGAAGTCTCAGGTCTCCAAGCCACAGTCTGCGGTCACGTTTCGGGCCGTCTTCAAATACAGACTGCATGCAGTTCATTAAAGTACGCAGGCTGACCTTGTCCAGTGTACGGATCATTTCGTCATCACTCTTGATAGGCTTTACCTGATCCATGTTTACAGAAGAAACACTGACACAGGTTACATCCTCCACAACCATCTGCCATTTCAGGGAAGTATCAATTGCCTCGATTTCAAGGTAGCGAAAAGCATATCGTCTTGGCAGCTTCAATTCTGCCGGCAGCACATCGATATGAATAAATTCTTCCTGGATCCATCCGCGGCTGATCCATCCGTCATAATCTGCGGAATCCTCCGTCATTTCTTTTGCAATCTCTCCGAATTTCAGACGGAAAAATGCAGGTGAGTCCTGCGGGCTTCCTACAGAAGCAAGCTTCAGGGTTACATATCCAACCTGGTGATCTCCAAAGTCCAGGCACAGCTTGTCCCCTTTGGCAAGATGGTAGCTGGAAAGATTTTCAATGGAGTCTTTGACAACTACATCTGGATATATGTTTTCTGTTTTTACAACATCCACGATAGAAACTGGCTTTACAACGGTCTCCTGAAGCTTCGGTGCGCAGGCCTCTGCTTTTTTTACAAAATCATCGTTGGTTACACGAACCATATTTAAATCAATGCTTACTTCTGGCATAATTCTTTTCTCCTTTCGGCGTTCTTCCTTAGATGAGTTAACTTTACCTCTTTTTGGGATATTTTCCAATTGTTTTTTTTGGGATGAAATACTGACCTTTTTTACGAATTGTACAAGATAAAAAAGCAGCAATTTCATGCTTACATGAAATCACTGCCTTAGAGCGTGTTTGAAAAAGGCTCTGGGCCAGAGCTTTTTAGTCGGACAACTTGATAATAACAGTATCTTTATAGATTGCAATAGATCCGTAATCCGGATAACAGGGCATATTTTTTACATAAGAATCTTTTCTCAGTTCTTTTACCTGGGCATTATCAACAAGGTTTGGTACATATCCCATGTAATGCCAGAACCAGGATTTTCTGGAATAATAGTTTACAAGCGGTTTTTCTTCTGTAACTCCGTTGCCTCCATAGTGGAATTTATTGGAGTCCTTCCACTGATTATGAAAGGTCTCATCCGATACTTTTCCAATAAACGCCCAGCTAAGAGAGGTATTAAAGCCTTCCGTCATTCGTACCTGTGTCAGCATGGAGCTTAAATATGCTTTGGTTTGCTCTGTATTGTAATACATTGCCATATAATTTCCATTGGACAGCCAGACATATTGAACCGTGACCAGAATCAGAAGTGCTGCTACGCTGTTTCGTCCATACAGATACAGCTTTCGGCGGGAAAGCTTATTGATTTTCACATCTGCGTTTTGAACGATCAGATCCATAACCATAACCGGCACCAGAAAAATGAAAACAGAGCCATATACCATCATGGTATAGATTTCGCTCTCAGAGCACATAATGGTGATGCCGTTTACTGCTAGCGGAAAGATCATGCACAGCAGCACACATTCCAGAATCAGACTTACCCTGGCTTTCTTTAACCAAAGTAAATAAACAATTCCTCCCAATGAAATAAGTGCGAGAATTACAATTGCAATTCTGACAACCACTGTGGATGAGACTCCATAATAGTCAATAAATGGCATCTTTACAATATCTCCCACTACACGCTTCAGAATTCCTGGAAGAGTGCTAAGAGAAAGATTTCCCATATTGTTAATCCCCTGGTAATCCGACAATTCAGCACCATATTTTGCCAGAGTCCATTTCATGCAGCCATAATATGCCAGAAAACCCAGAACCATGGTTAAAAAATCAAGGATTCCTCTGTATAGTACAGTTTGCCACTTTGATTTTCCTGCCAGAACTTCCTTTAACAGCAGAATCACAAACAGGCTGGCAGTCATCGGCAGATAGGCCTGATAGATGCCAAGGGATACTGCAGTGCAAATAGCTCCGCAAACAAGACCGGCCCAGCGGTATTTTCTGGCCAGCCAGACGGCCAGGATTGCTAAAAATACGGCCAAAGTATTATATTCCACCACATACATGAAGAACATCGAACTGGTAACAACAGGAAAGCTGATGAAAATTCCTGCAAATACACAGCAAAGCGGTACAGACTGAATATTCAGTACATCGATGATCAGGCAGACACTCACGGATAAAAGAAAAATGGCAATCAGCCCGTTCACCATAGGAATATTATAGTTCACGCCGTACTTTATATGAAGCTGGGACAATAACTCAATTACCCACCTTCCTGATGTAACACCTGTTCCCACCCCCACTGGTGTCTGTGAGATATTATCATAATTCTGCAGTACATTGGTAAGTGCAAATAAATGTGCCGCAAGACCTACGAAAATACTCGTGAGGAATGTGTATTTAAAGCGTTTTTCTGTAAGTTTCATTGATACCCCCTTATTTTTATAAATAGCACTTTACTTATACTGTTATTGTGCACATTCTGTAAAAAATGTCAAGCCATATAAACATAGCAGAACAAAGTTCAGGAGGCATTCTTTTCTCAACACAGCAAACGCCCCGGAAATCATTCCGGGGCGCATGTGATTATGTCGATGCTATAGTTTCGTCTGGCAATTATGCTTCCTGTACAAATTCAGAAAATGCTTCTCGCACCTTCTGCTCATCATCTGTATCTGCATTAAGCACCAGAGGCTGGCTCAGGTCCAGGCTGAAAATTCCCATGATAGACTTGGCGTCCACATAATATTTTCCGCTCTGCAGATCCATGTCGCAGTCAAATTTGCTGCAGATTTTGTTGAATTTATCGGCATCCTGCATGGACACGATTTTCACGTTTAATTTTACCATCTTCTAATGTCTCCTTTCAGGGATTATGCTGCTCTTCTTTCATCTAATTCCTTGATGATCTGCGGGTAAATTTTATCAAGGTTATAGAACATCATGGT
This sequence comes from uncultured Blautia sp., assembly GCA_934358405.1. GTDB lineage: Bacteria > Bacillota > Clostridia > Lachnospirales > Lachnospiraceae > Blautia_A. The sequence continues at coordinate 21,821 of CAKRKL010000003.1, read as the reverse complement.
GATAATTGTTGCAATGTTCATCACGATGGGAACCCAAATGTACATGGTTGTGATGTAGCTCTGTGCAGTTGCAGACTGTACGGAAAGAGCTGCGTCAAATCCGCCGAACTGAAGCAGGGCTGCTCCGATGCTGCTGGCAATTGCCATACCGACTTTTCCAATAAATCCGTTTACTGCGGAAAGAGTTCCGGCTGTATTTACGCCGCTCTTCCACTCACCATAGTCAACCGGGTCAGGCTGCATTGCAAAGTGCATGCTTCCCTTCAGTCCGTATCCTGCTGCTGCGATCACTGCGCCTCCAATCAGCACCGGTACATTGGTACCGCCAAAGAAGACCGCCTGCATGTACCGCGCTTCCTCCGATCATCAGGTTTCTCTTGCTTGTAAGCTTTACAAAGAACGGAGCCAGAAGGTTGGTTACGATTGGCACCAGTGTTGTTATGGTTGCAACAATCTGAACCATAGCCACGTTCTGTACAACATATGTAAAATAATAAATAACAGCACTTGCCTGAATCACATATCCGCCGAAGAACCATACAATGTTCAGTGCAAATAATTTCCATGGACCATTGTGAAGCAGGCAGGAAATATTAGCTTTCAGGCTTACTTTTTCAGCCTGCACCATAACACGTTCTTTTGTGTTAAAGAAGCAGAAGAAAAATACCAGGCAGCCGATCACACCGAAGATGATCATTACAATACGGAAACCAAGGGCTTCATTTCCATTTCCAAATTTATCTACAAGAGTTAATGCAAAGGCACTTACCACAGTAGAACCAACTGAGGAGAAGAAGGTTCTGCAGGAAGCAAGGACGGTTCTCTCGTGTGGGTTTTCGCTAAGCGCTGGGAGAATGGATGCCATTGGAATGTTGACAATTGTGTAGGATGTTGACAGTAAAATGTAAGTTACATATGCATAGATCAGCATTCCAGTCTGTCCTATATCCGGTACAGAAAAAGCAAGAACTGCTGTTACACCAAAGGGAATGGCTCCAAATAAAATCCAGGGTCTTGATTTTCCCCATCTGGTGTTTGTCTTGTCAATGAGATAGCCCACGATCAGGTCGGACACACCGTCAATAAATTTGGTTACCAGGAACATAATACTGACTGCTCCTGCATTTAAGTGCATTACATTTGTGTAAAAATATAGCAGATACAGGGAAATCATCTACCAGATCAGGTTACATGCAAAATCAGAGGAACCATAGCCAATTCTCTGACGCCAAAGCCCAATTTTCACTTTCTTTTCCACTTCGTTCATTTTCATTACCTCCGTCTTTTTATGGCTTTACTTTACCCTTTTTTGACGTTTTCTCCAATTGTGATTTTTTTTGCGAAATACTGATTTTTTTTACGATTTATTTTCGGGAAAATATGATCTTTTCTAATGTATCTTCGGGCAGTTATTGCTTTTCTTATAAAATCAGATATGGTATACTCAGCTTATCTACAGACAACGCAATGAGGATTGTACTATGAAATTAACCAGAAGTGAATTTCAGAATTACATACATTCTTACGAACAGGATGAGATTTTTTACCGGGATCTCTATTTTGTGGAGAAAGAGCATCCGGAGACGTTTCTGGAATATTGCCAGGGGCTGGACCGGGAACTGATTACCCGCCACAATCTGTATGTGCCTGCACTTCAAAAGGAAGCCTGGTTTCCTTATCTGGAAGAAAGTGATATGTTTAAAGATTTTAACGGCAATATTATGCTCTGCAAGCATTACCGCTATTCTCCCATTTATGTTCATGAACATGAATTTTTCGAAATTCTGTGCATTTATGACGGAACTGCACACACCACCATCCAGGGGATTTCCCATACCTTGCATACCGGAGATATCTGCATTATTCCGCCTCACACCAAACATAGCGTAAGTATTTTTGATGACAGTGTGGCTTTTAATATTCTGGTACGCAGCTCTACGTTCCAGACTACCTTTTTCCAGACGCTGACGGCTGACAGTGCGCTGGCGCATTTTTTTGCCCATGTGCTGTATCACAAAACAGAGGGGAATTTTCTGATTTTCCATACGGGAAATGATCAGATTATTATGGAATCTCTGGAGAATCTTTTCATGGAGTATTTAGGGCATGAGAAATATAACTATACCTTTCTCAATTCTATGCTGGTTCTGTTCTGGGCGCAGTTGCTTCGATACCATGAGAATGATATTGAATCTATCCTCACCAAAGATACTGCCGGCAACTCCATGACTGAAATTCTGAACTATCTGAACCAAAATTACCAGACTGCAACGCTCAGTGACACTGCCGCGCATTTTGGATACAGCGTTTCTCATTTCAGCACATTAATAAAGGAAGGTACCGGGCGTACCTTCCTTCAGATCATACGTGATATTAAGTTAAATCAGGCTTGCCGTGCCTTACGCAAAACCACCTTAAGCATCCCAGCTATCTGCGAATTGATCGGATACGAGACACCGGAGCATTTCATGCGCACTTTCAAGAAGGCATATGGAATGACGCCGGGAGAATATCGAAAAAAGCTATCAGAAAAGGATTGAAAAAATATATTTTTTTCATCAATATACGTATGTTCCTGGAATCAGATTAGCAAATTGCTTTTCCAAGCTCAATGCATGCAGCCTGAGCTTCGTCATCCGGATCTTCGTTGCAGATGACACTGTCGAAGGCAAGCGCAACACCATCGTTCTGGCATTTTTCTTCCCAGCTGCGCATCCACTCGCCGTCTCCCCATCCGTAAGAACCAAAAAGTGCTACTTTTTTACCTGCAAGCTTTGACTCACATGCTTCGAATACTGGCTGGAATACGGAATCCTCAAGCTCCTCATCTCCCATTGCAGGGCATCCGAAAGCTACGCCATCAAAACCACTGATGTCTGTTCCGTTAAAATCGTCAGCGCTGATCACTTCTACCTCTGCTCCGGCAGCCTTGGCACCTTCTGCTACTTTATTTGCCATTGTCTCTGTATTACCGGTTCCGCTCCAATATACAACTGCCACTTTACTCATGACTTCATTCTACCTCTTTCTTTTTTATTTGATATGTTAAGCAGCCACTGTCAGCTGCAGAACACTCCTGCCATTTTTCCATAAATTTCGGTATACTTCCCGGCACTTATGGTACTTCTGAAACATTTTCAATGCTTCACATTCATTGCAGTAAACCTTCCAGCAGCCGGAGCATTTATAATTCTGCCCGCCGTTCTGGATAAAGCCAATTACATCTCCAAGGGGATAATCCAGAAAAATCCCAATCTCGTGAGGAAAATCCTCCGCTGCTTCAAAGCGCTTCTTCAGAAGCGCCAGGCACTGATCCGGCTCTGTATTTTCATATCCATATTTTTTCAGAAACCGGGCAACTCCGGGACGATTCAGATTCTGCGCCAGCTGTTTTTCCCGATATACATAAATCAGGGAACGGGTGCCGCGGCTGCGAAGTGCCATCAGCTTCACCCCCTTTGAATTCATCAGCTGATTCCACATAGAAATCTGAAGGTCTATACTTTCTCCCTCTTCACAGCAGGCATTAAAAAGATTGGCTGCTTTCAGGGAGGCAAGGGTTGGAGCACAATGCTCAATGAGACATTTCTCGATCATAACAACCTCCTTATGCCATTACACAATGCTCATCCAGTGCACATTTTAATGCGCTTGCGCTGCTGGTATGAATACGTGCTACCGGGATGTTATTTTTCTTAGCTTCCTGAGAAGCACTGATGACCATTTTATGAGATACCGTATTGGTAAAAAGCACCATCAAATCCGGACATCCAATCTTCTTGCGGATTGCGCCGTTCTCCTTTGGAAAAACTTTCGCTTTATATCCATAGCCTTTACAGATATCTGTGTACTGACACACCATTCTCTCGTTACCGCCAATAATTACAATACTCATGTGAACTGTCCTTTCCGGGTTTTAGGACTTTTGTTAGTTCTATCTAACCCTTTTTTAAAAAAATTAGAAGCTTTTCACTTCTATCTCTAAACTTTACGGTTACCCCTATATATTTGCCGCAGGAAATCTTATAGGTTTAAGATTTATACAGTTTGGTTAGCATGTGCTAACTTTCATGCTGTTAGTTTAACCTAATTCATTACTGCTGTCAAGTAGCAAAATAAAATTTTATCCGGACCATATAAATTTATCTGTTATCATAAGTATCTATATTGTTGCTATTTCCTAAAATACAGATATAATAAAAGGCAAGTCTTTACGAAAGGAAACAAGAATTATGCAAAAAAGATTCGCCAAATATGTAACCCAGAGTATTGCCGGAATGATTGGAATTTCTGTCTATGTTCTGGCAGATACGTTCTTTATATCTGTATATTCCGGTGCTGACGGACTGGCAATCCTGAACCTGATCCTGCCGGTTTATGGACTGATTTATGCGATTGGGGCTATGATCGGGATTGGTTCCGCTACCAGGTATGCTATAAGCAGGGCAAAAGGAAAAAATACAGATTATTATTTCGTACAATCAGTAACCTGGATATCTTTGCTTGCAGCGGAGACAGTTACATTTCTGACGATTCTGGTCCTTGCATATAAAGACAGAAGAAAAACCGGCAGTTATTCTCGCAGCTGAGGGCAATGGCCTTGCATCACAGACGATCTCGGACTGTGATGCAAGCTCCAGAACGTGCCTGAAAAATCAGATTTCCTCTGTCACCAGATTCTTCATGCTGTTCATACCAATCAGCAGTGTAGAAGTATTGTGAAGCAAAGCTGAAGTAGTAGGCTGCAGGATTCCCATAATGCCCAGCAGGATCAGACCTGTATTAAAGCCTACAATCGTGCGGTAGTTATTATGAATACGTTTCATAAGGGCATCACTAATGTTCTTAAGAATCACAATGCCTTCCAGGTTGTCTGCACCTATGGTGATATCTGCAATCTCTCTTGCAATCTCTGCGCCCTCGCTTACTGCAATGCCTGCATCAGCTGCAGAAAGTGCCGGAGAATCATTGATTCCATCGCCAAGCATAACAACCTTGCGCCCTTTTGCTTTCTCTTTTTCTACAAAGCTTGCCTTGTCTTCAGGAAGAACCTCTGAATAATACTCGTCAACGCCAACTCTGGCAGCAACAGCCCTTGCAGTACGCTCGCTGTCTCCAGTCATCATAACTACCTTGCTGAAGCCAGCCTTTTTCAATGCTTTCACAACAGCTGGTGCTTCTTCACGAAGAGGATCCTCGATGCAGATTACCGCAGCAAGACTGCCTTCAATTGCAAGATACAGATGAGAATATTCATTGGACAGATTCTTAAACTGCTCTTCCATGCCCTCCGGAATAGTACATTTCTCATCCTCAAATACAAAATGAGAGCTTCCGATAATTGCTTTTTTGCCCTCAATAGTTGTGGAAATACCATGAGCTACAATGTACTCCACTTTGGAATGCATTTCCTCATGATCCAGTTTACGATTCTTCGCTGCATCAACAACTGCCTTCGCCATGGAATGAGGAAAATGCTCCTCCATGCAGGCTGCGATTCGAAGCAGCTCGTCCTCGTTTTGTCCGTTAAATGGAACCACCTGAGCCACTGTAGGCTCCGCCTTTGTAAGCGTACCTGTTTTGTCAAATACGATGGTATCTGCGTCAGCAATCGCCTCCAGGAACTTACCGCCCTTAACTGTGATCTTATATTCTCCGGCCTCGCGAATTGCGGAAAGTACGGAAACCGGCATTGCCAGCTTCAAAGCACAGGAGAAATCAACCATCAGTACAGAAACAGCCTTGGTTACATTTCTGGTAAGAAGATAAGTCAGGGCAGTGCCGCCAAGTGTATACGGAACCAGTCGGTCTGCCAGGTGCTCTGCCTTACTTTCAAGACCGGATTTCAGCTTCTCTGTATCCTCGATCATAGCTGCAATCTTCTCGTAGCGGCTGGAGCCTCCAACTGCTTTTACTGTGATAACAGCTTCGCCTTCTTCCACAACAGTACCTGCGTATACAGATTTTCCTTCCACTTTTCTTACAGGAACAGATTCGCCTGTGAGAGATGCCTGATTGACCATTGCCTCGCCCTCTGCGATCACACCATCAAATGGAATCACATTTCCCATATGTACTACGACCATATCGCCAGTCTGAATCTTATCTGCATCAACAAGAATTTCTGTGCCTTCGCTGCGCAGCCATACCTTGCCTGTATTCAGGGACATGGTACGTGCAAGGTCATCTACAGATTTCTTGTGTGTCCACTCTTCAAGAAGCTCTCCAATTCCCAACAGGAACATAACTGATCCGGCTGTGGAAAAATCTCCTCTGAAAATGGAGACTCCTATAGCTGTTGCATCCAGCACCGGAACCTCGATTTTTCTCCTCCAGAGAGTTTTGATTCCAAGCCATATATATTTCACGGACATTGCAGTTGTATAAATGGCAGACAAAGGATATGGCAAAAGAAGCTTTCTTCCATAATGAAAGATAATCTTATCTACCAGTTTCTCCTTGTATGTCTCATTTAATGCTCTGCCGGAATTCTCCAGAACCTGTGCCGGAACAGATTCTTCCATATAACTGAATGCCTGAATGGATTTAAGAAGTGCATTTCTGTCTCCTGTATAATAAATCAATGCATCGCAGGTACGGTTAAATACCTGTGCATTTTTAACACCGGATAAATTCTCCAGATAATACTGAAGGATATCTGCCTGCTTGTAATTCATATATTTCTGAAAAAGATGAACTCTGATACGTCCCTTCTTTTCATGCTTTATCATAAATTTCAATGTACTCACCTACTTTTCAAAGCAAGAGGACTGTCGCAAAATACGGCAGTCCCCGGTATACATCTGTTTTTCAGTAACATTACAGTATCTTTTTATATTTACCAGAAAGCTGACAAATTCCAGACACTGCATTACGTCCTCAGACTATTTGGCAGCCGCTTCCGTCTGTACAGCAGCTTCCGTTTCTTTAAATTCAGCCTCATCCTTAGGAGCTTCGTCCTCAGAAGCTTCGTCCTCAGAAGCCTCATCCTCAAATGGTTCCTCTGCTGCTTTTCTGTCTTCATTAATCTGCTGTGCATCTGCATAGATATCACCGGCATTTTCCTGAACAGTTGTAACTGTCTTCATCACACAGTCTTTTGCTCTTAATACTGCAGCAGTACATTCTGTGTAAACTTTCTTTGCATCTTTACTGGACAGAAGCTTGATGCCAGCTGTTCCAAATAATACACCTGCTGCGAAAAGTCCTGTTTTATCCCATTTAAAACTTGACATAATAAATTCCTCCTCATGTTTTATACTTTATTATATCTACTCATTTTCGATTTTTCGTATTATAAATCACTGCTTTCCAAATTTCCAGTACTTTTTGCGTTTTTGAGAAAGATTCTCATTTATAGCATAGTCTCAATACTTTCAATATCCTGATCTCCGATGTACCCCATATTTTTGAGGCCTTCTCTTACTACTTGCTTCCAGGCTTCGTAAGGTAACTTGCAAACAGTATCATCGCTGAGCCTTACTGTGCAGCCATTTTCCTGACAGCAGGCTGCACAGCCGGATATCCTGTACATGTTTTTGCGGCTGATGGCACCGATCTGCTCCAACATATTTACCATACGGTAAATGGTTGCCGGCCCGATATTCCGGTTCTTTTCCTGAACCTTGTAATAAATTTCCTTACAACAGGAACACTCTTCTTCCAGGATAGTATCCAGAATCAGCTGACGCTGTTTGGTAATCCGGCAGCCCTGTTCGCGCAATCGTTCTATAATCATATCTTTTTGCATTTGACTGCACTGATATGTTTCATTGTTCTGATATGCATTTTCTCCTGCTGCTTTTTCCATTATTTCATCGCCATCCTTTTTTCTGAGCTCTTACGTAAGTATTTTTCCAAGTCCTTAATAATTACATTTTGGGTTTATCCGGAATTTTTATTGATATAAAAATTCCAGCCTGCATTCCTTAGGGATGCAGGCTGAAACAGCTTTTGATAAGCTTTTGCTTAAGCAACACCTTTTACATTTACCTTTAAGCTATTGCTCTCTTTATATGGTCTGAAAAGAAGATACAGGAATACTGCAACCAGAACAAACGCTACAGCTGTTCCGACTCCGAATCCGCCGCCTGTAAGCAGTGTACCAATCTGATAGATGCAAAGTGCAACTACATAAGCAAGCCCGCACTGATATCCGATTGCAAACCAGAACCATTTTGCGTTGTTCATCTCTCTCTTGATCGCACCCATAGCTGCGAAGCAAGGAGCGCACAGAAGGTTGAATACAAGGAATCCGTAAGCTGCAACAGGAGTCATAACCTGTGCAAGATTTCCCCAGATCTCAGCTCCATCCTCTGCAACCTCAGCAAATCCGAAGAGCATACCGAATGTAGCAACAACGTTCTCTTTTGCAATAAGACCTGTTACGGCTGCAACTGCCATCTTCCAGCCTTCTCCTGCTTTTGTCCATCCAAGAGGAGCAAAAATCCAGGCGATAGCAGAACCGATCTTGGCAAGAATACTGTTGTTCAGCTCTTCTACCATTCCGAAGGAACCGCCTTCCCAGCCGAATCCCATGAGGAACCAAAGAACGATTGTGGAAAGAAGAATGATGGTACCAGCTTTCTTGATGAAGGACCATGCTCTCTCCCAAACACTTCTTAATACGTTGCCAACTGTTGGCCAGTGGTATGCCGGAAGCTCCATAACGAATGGTGCCGGCTCGCCAGCGAACATTTTTGTTTTCTTAAGGATGATACCGGAGCAGATGATTGCTGCGATACCAACGAAGTAAGCACTTGTGGATACCCATCCGCTGTTATCAAAGAATGCACCTGCGATCATGGCGATGATCGGGAGCTTCGCACCACAAGGAACAAATGTTGTGGTCATAATTGTCATTTTACGGTCACGGTCGTTCTCGATTGTACGGGAAGCCATAACTCCAGGAACACCACATCCGGAACCGATCAGCATTGGGATGAAGGATTTTCCGGAAAGACCGAATTTACGGAAGATTCTGTCCATGATGAATGCAACACGAGCCATGTATCCGCAGGACTCAAGGAATGCAAGAAACAGGAACAGAACCAGCATCTGCGGTACGAAACCAAGTACAGCACCAACACCGGCAACAATACCGTCAAGGATCAGTCCCTGCAGCCATGCAGCGCAGTGTACAGCTTCCAGAGCGGACTCGATTGCCGGAGGAATGATCTCACCGAACAGTACATCGTTTGTCCAGTCTGTTACGAAACCACCAACTGTACTTACAGATACATAATAAACAACCCACATTACAACTGCGAAGATCGGAAGAGCTAACCATCTGTTGGTTACAATTCTGTCAATCTTGTCAGAGGTTGTAAGCTTCTTTCCGGAAGCAGATTTTGTATAGCACTGTCCGATAATAGAGGAAATGTATACATAACGCTCGTTTGTGATAATACTCTCTGTATCATCATCAAATTTATTTTCCAGAGCTTTCACTTCATAAGACACATCCGGAATGCTCTTCATCTGCTCTGCAATCTTATCGTCTTTCTCGATTAGTTTGATTGCAAAGAAACGCTTCTGAGCATCTGCAACGATTCCTGTCAGTTTGTTCTCAACAGATTTAATTGCATTTTCAACATCCTCTGCAAACTCGTGAACCGGAACTGTTTTCTTTTTATTCTGTGCTGCACTGATTGCTTTTTCTGCAGCCTTCATAATTCCGGTTCCTTTGAGTGCAGAAATTTCAACCACTTCACAGCCAAGCTTTTTACTTAATTTATCAATATGTATTTTGTTTCCGGATTTCTGAACAAGATCCATCATATTGATGGCCATAACAACCGGAATACCCAATTCCATGATCTGTGTAGACAAATACAGGTTACGCTCAAGGTTTGTTCCATCAACAATATTGATAATTGCATCCGGCATTTCATTGATCAGGTAATTTCTGGCAACTACTTCCTCCAGGGTATATGGAGAAAGGGAATAGATTCCGGGAAGGTCCATGATTGTTACATCCTTATGACCTTTGAGTTTACCCTCTTTTTTCTCTACGGTTACACCAGGCCAGTTACCAACGAACTGGTTAGAGCCGGTCAGTGCATTGAATAAAGTTGTCTTGCCGCAGTTTGGATTACCTGCAAGTGCAATCTTAATCGACATTTTCAAGCCTCCTCTTTCTTTCCACAGTTTATTTTATATTGAAAACAAAAAGCTTCTGCTGCTTTCGTCTTCAATTTCTAGTTTTTCATCTCTTCCGATTGTTGCAACCGGCTTTCTTTTGTTAGCAATTACGCCTATCTATTAGGTTCAGCTAACCATTTAGGTGAAAAAATTGCATGTTCTGTTTACAGAATATGCAAGCTATATGTTTTTCTTACTACGCAGATAAGTACTATATCTATACAGTATTATTCTACTTCGATCATGTCTGCATCTGCTTTTCGCAGAGACAATTCATAATCTCTTACAGTTACCTCAATAGGATCCCCAAGAGGAGCAACCTTGCGCACGTAAATTGATACACCTTTTGTGATACCCATGTCCATAATACGCCTCTTTACCGGTCCCTCGCCGTGTAACCTTTTCACTGTGACAGTCTTGCCTACACCAACTTGTCGTAATGTTTTCATAATACTTGACTCCTTTTTCCGGATTTCAGACCATGATTCGATTTGCCATATCCCTGCCAATGGCAACTCTGGAATCTTTAACATTCACAATCATGTTTCCGCCAATTTCGCTGACAACGGTTACAGTAGCTCCCTGTACAAATCCAAGATTTTCCAGAAATTTACGGGTTTCTTCTTTTCCGCCGACTTTTTTGATCACCTGCGGCTCTCCTTCGTTTACCATTGATAACGGCATCATATCATCCTTCCTTTTTGTAGAAACATCTATTTATTATTACGTTTCACTTACGGTGATTAGTATATGCTAATTTTAATAAGCTGTCAATGATTTATTTGCATTTTTTTCTCATTTTTTCTCTGTAAAAATTCTCCGTACTACTAAAAAATGTTTCGGAAACATTGGCCGGACAGTAGAATTATGGCAAATTATTGTTTATAATGAAAAAAGCTTGAATAAATATGATTTTATTTCAGAAAGGATTCTTATGAAACAGGGAAGTAAAGTAGGCATTGTCTGTTGTTCCAATGGTTTGAACAAAAATCAGGCTGCTACAATAAATATGTTAGTTCAGCTTCTGGAAAAATCAGGTTTTGTTCCAGAGCTTAGCCCTTATCTATATGGGGATGAAAACGGACGGGCCGGAACAGCCCAGGAACGTGCTGATGCACTAATGCACTTCTACAAGGATGAAGCTGTGGATGAGATTTTTGATGTATCTGGTGGGGATATGGCAAATGAAATTCTTCCTTATCTGGATTTCCAGACTATTGCATGGTCTAAAAAGCATTTTTGGGGATATAGCGATCTCACCACTATTTTGAATGCCATTTATGCTCGCACCGGGAAATCTTCTGTACTTTATCAGGTGCGGAACCTGACATATGACCACAGCCAGGAACAGCTTACAGATTTTCTGGGAACAATGCTCGGCGGAAGCTCTGCACTTTATAATTTTCCATGTGAATTTGTTCGTGGAACGCATATGGAGGGAATAGTGGTAGGCGGAAATATCCGGTGTCTTCTGAAGCTTGCCGGAACGCCGTTTTGGCCGGATATGCGGGAAAAGATTTTGCTGCTGGAAGCTTATTCCGGAGAAGTCCCACAGATGGTAACTTATTTAAGCCAGCTTAAGCAGATTGGAGTTTTTAAAAAAATAAACGGAATTTTGCTTGGAACATTTACGAAGATGGATGCGAATGTGTGCAAACCAGATATGACGGAGCTGGTGCTGGAATTTGCAGAGAAAAGGACGCCTGTTGCAGCAACCAGTTTTATCGGACATGGAACAGATTCTAAGGCGATTCGGATTGGACATCATTTGAAGCTATATTCAGAAGAAGCGAACAAAAGAATTTACAAAGGGCTGGAGCATGTTTGAAAAAGGCTCCAGCCCTTTGTATTATATTGATGTTGGGGGCAAAAGGTCTTTTGCCACTGACACCATAATATAAGGAGATTTAGATTCTTGCTACACCACTCTTAATTGCTGCTTCTGCAGTTGCTTTGGCAACGGCTTCTTTGACGCGGGAGTCAAAAGCAGCCGGAAGAATATAGTCAGCACACAGCTCATCCTCGCTTACAAGGCCTGCGATTGCATAAGCTGCTGCAATCTTCATCTCGTCGTTAATATCAGAAGCACGTACATCTAATGCCCCGCGGAAGATTCCCGGGAAACAAAGTACGTTATTTACCTGGTTTGGATAATCAGAACGACCGGTTGATACTACTGCAGCGCCTGCAGCCTTAGCCTCTTCCGGGAAAATCTCAGGGGTTGGATTTGCGCATGCAAAGATGATCGGATCTTTCGCCATAGTGCGTACCATATCCTGAGTAAGAGTGCCTGGTGCGGAAACACCGATAAATACATCTGCACCTTTGATTACTTCACTTAAGGTTCCTTTTTCATGGTTGATATTTGTAATCTTTGCCATCTCTTCTTTAATTGGGTTCAGGCCCTCGCGTCCCTCATAAATAGCACCCTGACGGTCTGTCATGATTACATTCTTAAGTCCCATGGAAATCAGGAGCTTAATGATTGCAATTCCGGCAGCTCCTGCTCCGGAAGTAACGATCTTAATATCTTCGATTTTCTTTCCAACTACTTTTAATGCATTGATCACACCAGCAAGAGTGATTACCGCTGTGCCATGCTGATCATCATGGAAAATGGGAATATCACAGCATTCCTTTAATTTTCTCTCAATTTCAAAGCATCTCGGTGCGGAAATATCCTCCAGATTAACTCCGCCAAAGCTGCCAGCCAGAAGACGTACTGTCTGAACGATTTCGTCTACGTCCTTGCTGCGTACACAAAGCGGAATAGCATCTACACCGCCAAACTCTTTAAACAGAACACACTTACCCTCCATAACCGGCATACCAGCCTCCGGGCCGATATCTCCAAGTCCAAGAACTGCAGTACCATCTGTTACAACAGCAACTGTGTTCCAGCGTCTGGTAAGTTCATAGCTCTTATTAACATCCTTCTGAATCTCAAGGCAGGGCTGTGCTACACCAGGAGTATATGCAAGGCTTAATGCCTCCTTAGAATCGACCTTTGCTCTTGAAGCAACCTCGATCTTGCCCTTTAACTCATAATGCATTTTTAAGGATTCTTTTGCGTAATCCATGTCCGTATCTCCTCTTCTCAAAAATCTGCTGCAGGCTGCTGTAATTATCATATACAGCCCTCTCGGATACGAAATATCCGTTTTATGCTACAAGAAAAGTATATACGAAACTGCCCAAAATCACAACCTCAAAATATGAATAAATGTCTCATTAAAAGCAATCTTCAGAAATCGCAGGTTCATGAAAAAATTGCTTATACCAAATCAGGAAGGCCAGTACTGTCCAGATTTTGCGGCTGTTATCTCTCTTTCCTGCTTTGTGTTCTTTCAGAAGTTCTGCCAGCTTCTCTGTATGGAAAAACTGCTTTGCTTCACAGGAAGTGAACATTTCCATCACCATCTGGTACCAGTCATCTTGTTTCAGCCACACGCGGATGGGAATAGGAAAGCCAAGTTTTTTTCTGCTGTCTGTTTCCTCCGGAATATGGCCGGATACTGCTTTTCTGAAAATATATTTGGTAGTTCCTTCTGCAATCTTAGCTTCCTTTGGAATACCTGCTGCCAGATCAAACACATCCTTATCCAGAAACGGTACCCGCACTTCCAGGGAATGAGCCATACTCATCTTATCAGCTTTTTGGAGAATGTCACCTGGAAGCCAATAATTCAAATCAACAGACTGCATTTTTTCCATGTCTCTTAATGGACATCTGCCTTCTATTTTCTCATAAAACGGATGCAGAAATTCCTGGGCAGACGGTCCTGTAATACCGTTTTTCAGAATCTGTGCTTTCTCTTTTTCACGGTAAATGTAGGCATTTCCGATAAAACGTTCTTCTACCTTCATTCCCGCACGGATTAAGAAATCCCTGCCCTTTATATCCGGAAGTTTCACCGCCATCTTGCCAATTGCCCTTCTGATTCCAAAGGGAATCCAGGAAACTGCTTTCAGGGATTCCGGCTCCCTGTAAATATTATATCCACCAAAAAGCTCATCTGCGCCCTCACCTGAAAGTACCACTTTCACATGTTTGGCAGCTTCCTCAGATAAAAAATAGAGGGCAATGGCTGAGGCATCTCCTAGTGGTTCGTCCATATGGTACATTACATCCGGAAGGGAATCCCAGAATTCCTGCTTGGAGATAATCTTCACATGGTGCTTCAGCCCGGCTTTCTTTGCGACTTCAGCTGCCTTGCTTATTTCATTGTAGCGGCTTCCTTCATAAAATCCTACTGTAAACACCTGATCTGCCCCTGATACTGCTGCCAGATAGCCGGAATCCACGCCTCCGGAGAGAAATGCGCCTACTTCTACATCGCTGAGCATATGGTGTTTCACAGAATCTTCCAGAACATTTGCCAACTGTTTTTGGAGGGACTGCATATCTGGCTTCTTTTCATGTCTCTTTTCAGCAGACACTCCTGGCGTTAATCTCGGCTGAAAGTATGTCTTAATCTTATACTTGCCATCTTTATAAATCAGCATATGCCCTGGCATCAGCTTGTAAATTCCTTTAAAGAATGTCTCTTCCAAAGGCGAATACTGAAATGACAGGTACTGCTCCAGTGCCAGATGATTCACTTCTCTCTTATAGCCCGGAAATGCAAGAATGCTCTTAATCTCAGATGCAAATACAAAATGTTCTCCAATCTGTGCGTAATACACAGGCTTAATCCCAAAGAAATCCCGTGCAAGCATCAGGGTCTGCTCTTTCTCATTCCATACTGCAAAGCCAAACATCCCACGAAGCTTATCCAGGGCTTTTTCCCCGTACTGCTGAATGGTATTGACCAGAACCTCCGTATCAGAATGAGTTCGAAATGTAATTCCCGCTGCTTCCAGTTCCTCACGCAGTTCCTGATAATCATAAATTTCCCCATTGAATACCATATGCAGATTACCATCTGCACTTTCCATAGGCTGCTGCCCGTCTTCCAAATCAATAATACTAAGTCGTCTGAATCCCAGGGTAATTTCTCCACCAAAAAAAGAGCCTTCGCTGTCCGGACCTCTATGTTCAATGGATTTCATCATCTTCTCAATGACTGTCTTCTGGTCTTGTCTGCGACCTGTAAATCCACAGATACCACACATATCTTCCTCCGTAGTTTCTCTTAGAATCAAAGTTTTAGTTATTGTAACATGGAATTATTTTCTTTATGTATTATAGATTTTTCCTGTTTTTATTTCCAATCATGTATATATCATAAAAAAGAGTAACAAAAAAATCGGAACCACTGATTTCTCAATGATTCCGATTCTTAGTTACGTGTGTTAGAGGATTCGAACCCCCGGCCTTTTGGTCCGTAGCCAAACGCTCTATCCAGCTGAGCTAAACACACATTTGATTCTTACGAGTTTCTTACGCTCTTGCGTTTCTCCCTCGCAACAATGAGTATTCTACACGATACTGACTGTTTTGTCAACACCTTTTTTAAATTTTTTTATTTATTTTTTTGTTTCTATTTTCCAGCCTTTTCTCCGACCTTCGCCTGCCAGTTAAGTACTGCTCCTACCATGTAGATTGCCGGAAACATGAGCATGCGGATTACTGAAGCAGGATCAAATTCGCCAAAATTTATGGTAACGATTACTTCTGCTATAACTTCTGCTATCAGAAGAACTCCCATTCCCACACACATCCCTGCATTCTGTATATTTCCCGCCTGCTTTACCCCCACTACTCCTGCGGCCAGATAGGCTATTCCTGCGGCCAGGACCATGACTGTACTTGCTATTAACTGATCATAGGTCATATTATTCTGCTGAAGATACTCTATTACCGCGCTGTCAGCACTTCCTCTTGTTACCAGGGAGAATGTATTGCTGCTTCCGAATGCCAGCATTACCCCAAGAAAAAGGAGAAGCATACCTCCCACCTTCAAGATGGTTTCCCCGGGTGCCTGTTTTTTTGTCATATTGATCATCTCCTAAAATACCGGGCAGACATAAGGTCCGCCCGGTAAGATTACCAAAAATTAATTACGCATCCAGAAGAAATGCTTTATAAGCCTTGTAAGCCTCATATACGTCGGCTTTGCTTGTAACCTCCCACGGCGCATGCATGCTGAGAACAGATACACCACTGTCGATTACTTCCATGCCATAAAGAGCAGCAATATAAGCGATGGTTCCGCCGCCGCCTACATCAACCTTTCCAAGCTCTGCAGTCTGGAAGAAAACATTGTGGTCATCAAAAATTCTGCGTACTCTTGCAACATATTCTGCGTTGGCATCATTAGAGCCGCCTTTTCCGCGGGAACCAGTGAACTTATTGAGAACAATACCTCTTCCAAGATATGCAGAATTCTTTTTCTCAAATGCTTCTGCAAATGTGGGATCGAAGCCAGCACTTACATCAGAGGAAAGCATGCTGGAATTCTTCAGTGTCTTTCTCAGTCTGAGATCAGAGTACTGTCCCATTGCGTCCAGTACATCTGCTACGCTGTTCTCAAAGAAATGAGACTGCATACCGGTAGCACCAACGCTTCCAATCTCTTCTTTATCAACCAACAGACAGCAACAGGTACGCTTCGGAGCTTCCATCTCAAGAATAGCCAGAAGAGATGTATATGAGCATACTCTGTCGTCCTGTCCGTAGCCTGCGATCATACTGCGGTCAAGACCACAGTCACGCGCCTTACCAGCCGGAACGATCTCGAGCTCTGCAGAAAGGAAATCTTCCTCTTCCACGCCATATTTCTCGTTCAGAATACGAAGAACATTCTCCTTTACAGCCTCTTTCTTCTCGTCAGGAAGATCCTTCAGTGGCTGGCTTCCAATAAGAATATCCAGCTGCTCGCCCTCAATTACCTCGGAAGCCTTCTTTGCCATCTGCTGTCCTGCAAGATGAACAAGAAGATCTGTAATATAAAGGATCGGATCCTCCTCATCCTCACCGATTGTTACATTCACAACAGTGCCGTCCTTTTTTACAATTACACCGTGCATTGCCATAGGAAGAGCAACCCACTGATATTTCTTCACTCCACCATAATAATGGGTGTCAAGATAAGCAAGATCTGTATCCTCATATAACGGATTCTGCTTGATATCCAATCTCGGAGAGTCAATGTGTGCGCAAAGAATATTCATACCATTTGCCAGGTCATCCTCTCCTATATGATACAAAGCAATGATCTTATTCATACTAGCTGTATAAACCTTATCTCCTGCTTTAAGGGCTTCGCCATTTTTTACCTTTTCTTCCAGAGAAACATATCCTGCCTCTTCAGCTTCCTTCACGATCTGTGTAATACACTCACGCTCAGTCTTTCCCATATCGAGAAAATGACGATATTTCTTTGCTACATCTTCCAGCTGATTCATATCAGTCTCGGAATATGAAAGCCATGCATTTGGACGTTCCATAAATCTATATCCACCTTTCTTATATTTTCATTTTAACACCGGATTGTTTATAGTTCCGATGTTTTCCTCATCCAAGCTTCATTATACCGTATAACTGCACAAAAAGCTACCGACAAATACACTTTCCTCCTTAATTCCGGAAAGATACTTTAAAAAGATTCTGAATATTTTATGGTCTTCTGTAACGGTTAAAGCAGGCATAAATTTCTTGTCTGCGTGGCATTGCATAGCCACATGAAATATAGCCCTCTGCGAGAAAAGACATTCCTTCTTTTTCCAGATGTTCGCAAAGGATTTCCACAATTTCAGGCAAAGTTCTTTTTCCATCAATCAGTTTTTCCACAGCATATTTCAGCAACGCCCCAAGTGTTTGTGTCTGCTCGCTATCAATGAGCTGCTCTATATAACGCAGATCCACTTCCTGTTTCCCAATTGAAAATCCATCTCGCCCATGCACCTTTATCTTCAAACGCTCAGGCTTATCCTGGGGCTTATAATGGCCATAATAATCCTTTTTTGAATCTTTGGAAGGTGTCATTTTAGACATAACCCGGTTGCTATGAGGAAGTAAAAATTCACCTGCCGCACTTTCATTTAAAGGATACTCTGCACAAAGACTATGCGCTTTTTCAGTGATATCAACGGGCCTGTAGTTATCCATCTGAATCACCGTATCTGCAATATGGAAAAATGCTCCTGAGCTTCCGGCTACCAGTATTGTAGAAATCCCGACTTTATCATATAAATCACGGGCGCGCTCCAAAAAGGGAGTGATGGGCTCCTTTTCTCTGCTGATTACACGCTGCATGAAGCTGTCACGTACCATGAAATTAGTTGCTGAAGTATCCTCATCCAGAAGAAAAACATGGCTTCCGGCTTCCATTCCTTCCACAATTCCAGCAGCCTGAGAAGTACTTCCGCTGGCGTCCTCTGTTGTAAAACAACCGGTATTTTTTTTATTTGGAAGATCGTTGATAAACAGAGAAATGTCTACATCCTTTACAAATCTTCCATCCTCAGAGCGCAGCTTCTGAGCAGCAGCATCTGTAATCACATATTCCCTTCCATCTCCCTGAATATGGTTGTACACACCTAGCTCCAAAGCATTTAAAAGAGTAGATTTGCCATGATAACCACCTCCGACGATTAATGTGATTCCCTTGGGAATTCCCATACCTGTGATCATCCCCTTGTGTGGAAGCTTCATTGTCACCTGCAGGCTTTTTGGAGAAGAAAAGGCTACACAATTTTTCATAGGTCTGGAGGAAATTCCGCTTTCCCTTGGCAAAATTGCCCCGTCATTTACAAATGCCGCAAGGGAACGCCGCTCAAGCTCTTTGCGGATATATTCTTGATCTTCTGCCAGAAATATGGTATTTTCCAGGTCTTTTCCATTTAAGTTCCGATAAAAAAAGGCTTTTTCCACACAAACCGGAAGAAAGTCAAAGAAAATTTTCTCCAGTTCACCGGCATTAATAGTTCGTCCGTTTGCCGGAAATCCTACAAAAAATCTGGCTGTTATTCCCTGCTTTGTAATTTCACAGGCAGTTCGCGGCAAAACCTCCTGCCCACATCTTGTTACTGAGATCAGACCACTTTTACCTGAACCTTTCGCACGAAATGTATACCGATTTACCTGCTGCTCAAACTGGCGTGTTAAATAATCTGCCAATGTGGTTCTTGTCAGGCTGTCTTTATAATATGAAGCTGGAAATCCCGCTTCTTTATTGGAAACCTTTACACTGATGTGGGATGGAGACGCAAATGGATCTCCCTGAACGTGATCAATAGATAATATATATTTCTGAAATTGATAAACACCTTTTAAAGACTTATAGGCAGGATAACTTCTGCGATTAATAGAACGAAGTAAGTCCTGCAGCTGAATTGCTGACTGCATATATAACCTCCATTTTTTTGCATATATTTTACTATAGTCAATCTTTGGAAAATTGTCCAGATATGTTTTTATACAACGTAAAACCACCGCCCAGTCGACGTTCTTGCCAACAGACGGTGGTTTATTTATACATTTTTAGGGAAAGGAAAGAGTTTCTCTTAAGAGTTCTCTCTCTTAAGATGTATATATCATAACCCATAAATGTGAGAGATATTTGTCCAAATTCTAATAATTTTATAAAATTTATAAAATCAATATAACTATTTCGTAACTGATTGCAAAACTTATTCGCCCCACACTTTTTTCGCTTTGTGGAGCATGCAAATTTACCTTAATCGTGTCTCTCGTCCTTATTACTGTAAACCTCACAGAATCTTGCAGCAAATGCCGGTGGTTCATTATTCGCATAGAGATGAGAAATGTCACCAAAAGAGCTCATGCGAAAAGAAGCAATGCCCTGACGGCGTTCCTCCGTTGCCAATGTTGTCACAGAGGATGGCGCAGCTACACAGCCATGCCATAATACCATAGGAGATACATTCAGCAAGTGACTAAGAAGTACACATTCCAGACCGAAATGGCAGAAGAAAATAATCGTGTCATTATTCTCTTCCTTTACTTTATAATAATGTCCATCTCGCTCATAGCCATACTCTGCCAAAAGCTTATCAAATTCACAGATCACATGATCGTACATCTCCTTCACATGGCCCTCCTGCATAGCTTCGTTTTCAAACCAGTGATCATACTGAAAAAAGCGTTCATCTGCCATCCAGTCCTGCGGCAGCCAGTCCCAGACTATCTTTTTCTTATCCTTCATATCCGGGCGCCAGATCTGACAGGGAAATTCCTGAAGCCATTCACATTCCTGAGCCGTTCTTCCCATTTTTTTCAAGGTTGGCGCTGCAGTATCTCTGGCTCTTCCAAGGGGAGATACATAAAATGCTTTCACATCCAACCTGGAAAGCTTCTGAGAAAGATATTCAACCTCCTTCCAGCCTTTTTCTGTAAGGGAATCTATCGTGTAATCCGGGTCGCCATGGCGAACAATTAATAATTTCATAATGTCACTCCTCGTTTTTGTTATACTGAATTCATTTTTATTTCCCAAAGCATGGCACAACCATTCCCATGCCTTTTAGCAGATTAATGGCATCTCTTATCCCGGCTGCATAAGACAAATCTGAATATCTTTCATCCCTTGTCTGCATGCAGGCAATATAATCATCAATTACCCGCTTCACAGTATACGGAAGCTGAAGCTGTTCATATCTTTCTTCCAGATATTTCAGATCCTCATTATCCTGTCTGATATAAGAATCTGACTCATCTACTCTTTCCTGCTCTTTTACCATTTTCTCAATATTTTGAAGCATATTTATTCTTGTTGTTATTTCCATTGTATCTTCCTCCTGATATGCATTAACCACGTACAGTTCAATATTTTTACACTTTCCGTCATTATTCTACTTTTTATATCAGGATTTTGCAACAAAAATCGTCCGACAACTTATAGCATAATTCGACAAGCAATTCTCCCAGTGTGTTTGAAAAAAGCCTTTGAGCACGCTCTGATAGCTTAAAATCCCAGAGTGTCATTTACAAGTATTACATGTATTCTTCCTTTATGGCGTGAATATCTTGTAATCAGGAACTGACAGCATATTGTATCCGGTGATTTGCAGTCAAAACATTTTCCGGTTTCTTTACATGGCGTTTTGATATCAAATCTCTGTGCGTTTATTGGAGCAGCTACATTTCTGGCACGTTTCATTGCTGCATCCAGATCAGAACAGACTTTATTCATTCCTACAATAAAAACTACTTTCTTCGGTCCTTGTGCAATACAGGATACGCGATTTGAATTTCCATCAATATTAATCATAACTCCATCGCTTGTAATCGCATTGGCACTGGACAGAAATACATCTGCATCATACGCTGCCATAAGACTTTCTCTTGGCGTCATATTATCACGGTTAATATAATTATAATTTCCATTTTCAAGTGCTTTGATTAATCCTATCTCATGAGCACTTACACAGCCCCCCATAGCAATTGTACTGCCTTCTGTAATAAGCGCTAATGCCTGTTTCAAAGCAGCTTCCTTGTCCTTAGCATAATAGCCGGACATATTGCGGGATTCTAAGCCCTTGATTACAGTATTCGCCAGAACTTCGTTTCTTTTTTTAATGTTAGTATCCATGATATTTCTCCTCTCCAATATTAAGATGATGGAATAATTTTTCAAACACACTCTCGTTTCACTATATTTATATACAAAAAAACCCTTGAAAATCAAGGGTTTCAAATCATGCCGCAGACCGGAATCGAACCGGTACGGGTATCACTACCCACGGGATTTTAAGTCCCGGGCGTCTGCCAG
>CAKRKL010000002.1 GCA_934358405.1 uncultured Blautia sp. | reverse complement strand
TTGCAGTCTCTGATAATATGTGTCTCATCATCGATATCAAGGAAAATTCTCATAATATCGCCGCATTTGGCATTTCCCACTGTACCGACACCGCTTGCGTTCTCTATTTCTCCAACATTACGAGGATGCTGGAAATGATCCATTACTTTCTCACTATACATCTTTTTTTCCTCCTGGCAAGTGTTTTAATCAATTTTTATGTTTTTTAATAAAATCTTCATATAATGGAGACATTGCTCTTAAGCCGCTTACGATTTCCTTCAGCTTATCAACCACGAAATCTGCATCCTCCATGGTGGTCTCTTCGCTTAATGTCATTCGCAGAGAACCATGTGCGATCTCATGCGGAAGTCCGATTGCCAGAAGTACATGGGACGGATCCAGGGAACCTGATGTACAGGCAGAACCGCTGGATGCGCAGATACCATAGTTATCAAGCATAAGCAGCATGGACTCTCCTTCAATAAACTGGAAGCTTACATTTACATTGTTTGGAAGACGTTTCACAGGATCACCGTTTAATTTCACATACGGAATCTCTTTCAGTATTCTGTCAATGAAATGGTCTCTTATCTGAATCTCTTTATCTGTACGCTCTTTCATCGTGCGTACTGCTCTCTCGGCTGCAGCACCGTAGCCTACAATTCCCGGAACATTCTCTGTGCCTGCGCGGCGCTTTCTCTCCTGTGCTCCGCCGTGTACAAATGAACGGATCTTAACTCCCTTGCGGATATAGAGGAAACCAATCCCCTTTGGTCCGTTTAGCTTGTGCCCACTGGAGCTGAGCATGTCAATGCCTAATTCATCTACATTGATCGGCACCTGTCCAAAAGCCTGTACTGCATCTGTATGGAAAAGAATACCGTGTTCCTTAGCAATTGCTCCGATTTCCTTAATTGGCTGGATAGAGCCAATCTCATTGTTGGCAAACATAACAGAGATCAAAATCGTCTCAGGTGTGATAGCCTTCTCAAGCTCATCAAGCTTTACTATACCATTCTCATCCACATCAACATAAGTAATCTTCGCTCCGCGCTCCTTCTCCAGATAATCGCAGGTGTGAAGGATTGCATGATGTTCGATTTTTGTGGTGATGATGTGATTTCCTTTGGATTTATATGCTTCAAAGGCAGCCTTCAGGGCCCAGTTATCTGACTCGGAACCGCCGGCTGTAAAATAAATTTCTTCTTTCTTGGCTCCAAGTGCATCAGCGATCTGACCTCTTGCCTTGGTAACCCCTTCCTTGCTCTTGGAAGCAAATTCATAAATGCTGGATGGATTTCCATACATTTCGGTAAAATAAGGAAGCATTGCCTCTACAACTTCCGGAGCGGTTTTTGTTGTAGCTGCATTGTCCAGATATATCATTTTTCCCATTTTTCTTCCTCCTGGTTTACTTGTATCAATTCGATATGAAAGAATCCCGGAAAAAGGCTTTTTTCATCTATCTCCTTAGGTACTTTCTATTTCCTAGTATTTCGCTTGGATTTCTAGTCCACTTTACCAGATAATAACAGTTCTGTCAAGGCACATTTAGGCATAGAATAACAAAAAAGGTACGTGGTCTGATCATCATGTCTGATAAGCTTTTTTTCAGGGGAACCCTGATTCTTACTCTGACCGGTATTACCAGCCGGATCATGGGTTTCTTCTATAGAATATTCCTTTCCCATACCATTGGTGCGCAGGGAGTTGGAATTTACCAGCTTACCCTTCCTGTTCAGGGAATCATTCTTGCAGCAGCGGCAATGGGAATCCAGGCGGCCATCTCCAGGCTGTGCGCTTCTTTTACTGCTCTTGAAAAAGAGAAAGAGACCAGGAGCACTTTGCTTTTGGGAATGCTTCTTTCCTTTTTTCTTTCTCTTTTTCTGTCTGCAGGCGTATATCTGAATGCAGATTTTATCGCAAAGGAGCTTTTAAAGGAAGCCAGAACAGTTGCTTTGCTTCGTATTCTTTCCTTCAGTTTTCCTCTTTGTGCTCTGCATTCATGTGTCAACAGTTTTTATTATGCAAGAAAAAAGACCGGACTTCCCGCTTTTATTCAGCTTCTGGAGCAGACTTCCCGGATTGGAAGCACTTATATCATCTATCAGATTTTTCTTTCTGAGGGAAAAGAGATTTCCCCTGTTATTGCTGCAGGAGGTGCGCTTTTTTGCGAAATTGTGGCTGTTGCGGCCTGCTTTCTTGCTCTGGGTGTGGACTTTTCCAGGGAAAATTACCGCCCGCTTTCCGAATTTCGAAACAGCTTAAAAGTCCCGGACTCCGTTGGTGCTTTTCTTTCTCCTTTAGGCGAAATTGCAAAAATTGCAGTGCCTCATTCTGCAAACCGTCTTCTGCTCACTGTTTTATCCGGCATTGAAATGATTCTGATTCCCCAGCAGCTTCTTCTATGGGGAGTAAACAAAACAGATGCGCTTGCCATCTATGGAATTTTCACAGGAATGGCTCTGCCTCTTATTCTTTTTCCTGCCACTATCACCAACTCCGCTGCTGTTATGCTCATGCCTCAGGTGGCAGGTCTTCAGGCACTTGGTTATGAAAAAAAGATTCGACATGTGATTCGCAGTACACTTAAAACCTGTTTTTTCTTCGGCACCTTCTGTACCTTGTTTTTCTTTCTGTTTGGAAAACCGCTTGGTATTTTTCTTTTTCGCAGCGAGACCGCCGGCATATACATAAAAGCACTGGCATTCATCTGCCCTTTTTTATATACGAACACAGCCCTGGAAAGTATTTTAAACGGACTTGGCAGACCGGATGCCTGCCTGTTCCACAATATGGCCGGAGTATGTATTCGTATTGCCTTTGTCATCCTTTCCATTCCCCATATGGGAATTCGAGGCTGTTTCTACGGAATGCTGATCTCACAGCTGATTCTTACCCTGCTTCATCTTATTTACCTAAACAGACTGAATTTACGGACCTGATTTTCACGAAATTTGCCTATCGACATTTTTCCGATCATAGTCTATAATGTTGAAATGAGAAAATTTTTGCCGATAAAAGGAGAAAATACCATGGGATTTGAATTCATCAAGAAGCTTCCGACCCCCGACGAGATCCGCAACCAATATCCCATTGATGCAAAGATCAAGGCACTGAAAGAAAAACGCGACCAGGAAATCCGTGACGTATTCACCGGAAAATCCAATAAATTTCTTGCAATCATCGGACCTTGCTCTGCAGATAATGAAGATGCTGTATGTGATTATCTGCTAAGACTTCGTAAAGTTCAGGATAAGATTGCGGATAAGGTTTTAATTATCCCTCGTGTTTATACCAATAAACCACGTACTACCGGAGAGGGGTATAAGGGTATGGTTCATCAGCCGGACCCGGAGAAGAAACCGAATATGCTTGCCGGACTTGTTGCTATCCGTAAGATGCACATCCGCGCCATTGAAGAAAGTGAATTTACCTGCGCTGACGAAATGCTTTATCCGGAGAACTGGCGCTACCTTTCTGATCTTCTTTCTTATGTGGCA
Source organism: uncultured Blautia sp. (assembly GCA_934358405.1). Lineage (GTDB taxonomy): Bacteria > Bacillota > Clostridia > Lachnospirales > Lachnospiraceae > Blautia_A. The sequence continues at coordinate 48,135 of CAKRKL010000002.1, read as the reverse complement.
GTAGGTGCACGTTCTGTTGAAGATCAGCAGCACCGTCTTACTGTCAGTGGTATGGATGTTCCTGCCGGAATGAAGAACCCTACCAGCGGAGATTTCAGTGTTATGCTGAATTCTGTTGTTGCTGCCCAGGGAAGCCACACCTTTATTTACAGAGGCTGGGAAGTAGAGACTACAGGTAACGAGCTTACTCATACCATTCTTCGAGGCGCTGTCAACAAGCATGGTGATGCTATTCCTAATTATCATTACGAGGATCTTCGCCTTCTTTTTGAGAAATATTCTGCCAAGAACCTCAAGAACATGGCTACCATCGTAGATACCAATCATTCCAATTCCAACAAGCAGTACGAGCAGCAGATCCGTATTGCCAAGGAAGTTCTTCACAGCCGCCAGGTTGATCCGGATGTACACGGTCTTGTTAAGGGACTTATGATCGAGAGCTATATTGAACCGGGCAATCAGAAAATCGGACCAAACCATATATATGGCAAATCCATCACAGATGCATGTCTTGGATGGGAAGAGTCTGAGAAGCTTTTGTACACCATTGCTGAGATGTGCTAGGAAATTTCACAATGTGTTTCATTTAAAAACCTCCTGCATTCTGATTTTTTTCAGAATGCAGGAGGTTTCTTCATAAAAGCATCCCATCCAGCCAAAAGGTCTTTTGCTACGCTGCTCCTGCAATACTCAAACCATTTAATGTCTTGGATGTGCTTTCATATATACATCACGCATCTTATTAATATTCATGCTCAGGTAAACCTGTGTGGTAGATATGTCAGAGTGACCTAACATTTCCTGGACGCTTCTGATATCTGCACCATTCTGAAGCATATGCACTGCAAAAGAATGCCGCAAAGTATGAGGTGTGATATCACTATGGATGCCTGCATCTTCAGCATATCCCTTAAGCATTTTCCAAAAGCCCTGACGGCTCATGGGTTTGCCGGAACAGTTGGTAAATAAAGCCTTCTCGCTGTCATCCTTTACAAATACATTTCGTCCCTTATCCAGATAAAGCTCAAGGGCTTCTCTGCTTACACTGCCAATAGGAATAATACGTTCTTTATTTTCCTGACAGATCACATAGCCCATCTGAAGATTCACATCCATCACTTCCAGATGGATCAGCTCACTGACACGCATACCTGTTGCATAGAGGAGCTCCAGCATAGCCTTATCCCGAATTCCTTTGGGTGTGGTCAGATCCGGCTGCTTCAGAAGATTATCCACCTCCTGAATACTGAGGATCTCAGGAAGCTTCTTCTCCACCTTGGGAGATTTCAGGCTGTCTGCCGGATTTACCTCAATCCTGTGCAAGGCAAGCATATGCTGAAAAAATGCCCGCATGGAAGCAACGCTTCTGGAAATAGTGGATGATGCAAAATCCTCTTTCTCCATATAGTCCATATATCCCATAAGGTCAAATTCGCGCACCTCTTCTACTGCACCGATTCCCTTCGTCTGCAGATACACTGCCATCTTTGTCAGGTCACGCTGATAAGAAACCTCTGTATTTGGGGAGGTCTTCTTCGTGTTATGTAAATAATCAATAAATTCGCGTATTTCCTGTTCCATACCGTTTACTTCCTGTCTCTTATGTTTTCACAAAGCATATTGCGCACGATTTCCTCTTTTTCAGAACAGATTTTCCCTGAACTGTAGCCAAAATACGGGATAATCCCCCACAATAATTTAAAATGTACCTGTATTATACTTTGTAATTGACATAAAATCAAACATTTTTTTCATGCTGAAACCTTTTAAAACTGGGCTTTTTCTGTTATTTTACAAAATAATGTTGACATTATGGTAACCAACACTATATATTGTTGTTTTTTTCGATTTTTCTCTAAAAAAAATTTACAAGCCGCAGTATCTGCCGCAGAACCCAGGGATTTATATACCACTCCAGAAAAATTCCGATTCCCAAAAATAATGTCCAGAGAAGTGAATTTAAAAGATAGCGGCTTACTTTTCCCGGAAATATTCCACGGTTTCGCCAGATCCCCTGGGATTCTTTGTAAACCATCCCATAAGCTTCTATCCAGACAGGAATATAGATTATATACTGAGGAAGCAAAAGAGCAGCCGCCACTGCGCCTCCTGTCAGGCCAAACTGTAATATAGACATAGAAAAAGCCATTCCAAGCCCAACTCCCGTAAAGATCATGGACAATACTGCAAGTGGAACTCCAAATACTGTAAATCCACACAGCAAAGTAAGAAAAAACCATCCACCACGCATTGTAATAATCTGGTATAAATATTCTTTTCCATATGCTGCTGTTCGTCCGTATGTATGAAGCAGATACATTGCTCCAAAAGCCTGCTGCTTCCAGGCAAAACGATAAGCCAGATTTGGAATTACCATTCCCACAAAAAATCCCAAAAGCAGCAGCACAGTTCCTGAAAAAGCTGTTTTGGTTTTGAATAATTTCCCCATAGCTTCACCCTGTACCATTCTACGCCATTTTTTCCTTGATTATGCCGCATAAAAAACCGCCTCCGCATTTCTCATATTTTATGAAAAATGCGAAAGCGGTCTCTTTGATTTTTAATGTAAATTAACTCCGATTATTTGGCATAATCAATGGCTCTGCTCTCACGAATCACATTGACTTTAATCTGACCCGGATACTCAAGCTCAGCCTCAATCTGCTTCGCTATATCTCTTGCGAGAAGCACCATCTCAGAATCGTTCACATGCTCAGGAACTACCATCACACGGATTTCTCTACCGGCCTGAATTGCAAAGGATTTCTCAACACCCTTAAACTGGTTTGTAATATCCTCAAGCTGTTTCAGTCTGTTGGTATAAGTCTCCAGTGTCTCTCTTCTGGCACCTGGACGCGCTGCGGAAATTGCATCTGCTGCCTGTACGATGCAGGCGATAAGGCTCTCCGGCTCCACATCACCATGATGTGCTGCTACTGCATTAATAACAAGCGGGGTTTCCTTATACTTCTTGCAAAGGTTTACACCAATTTCAATGTGAGATCCCTCAACCTCATGATCAATAGACTTACCAATATCATGAAGCAAGCCTGCACGTTTCGCCATACGTACGTCTACGCCAATCTCTCCTGCAAGCAAGCCGGAAAGCTGCGCAACCTCGATGGAGTGCTTCAATGCATTCTGTCCATAGCTTGAACGGAATTTCATACGGCCAAGGAGTTTCAGAAGTTCCGGATGAATACCGTGAACACCAACATCCATAGCTGCATTCTCACCATCCTCACGGATCTGGTTTTCAACTTCCTTCTGCGCTTTCTCAACCATTTCTTCGATTCTGGCAGGATGGATACGTCCATCTACGATCAGCTTCTCAAGAGCTACTCGTGCCACCTCACGTCTGATAGGATCAAAGGATGAGAGGACAACTGCTTCAGGAGTATCGTCAATAATAAGATCTACACCTGTCAGAGTCTCCATGGTACGAATATTACGTCCCTCACGGCCGATAATACGTCCCTTCATCTCATCGCTTGGAAGCTGTACTACGGAAATAGTAGTCTCGGCAACGTGGTCTACAGCACATTTCTGAATGGCATTTACCACATACTCTTTGGCTTTTTTTCCTGCTTCTTCCTTCGCCTGATTCTCAAGTTCTTTGTAAAGCTTGGCAACATCAACCTTTACATCGTCTTCTACAGATCTGAGCAATTCTTCTTTTGCCTGTTCGGAGGTTAAACCGGAAACACGTTCCAGTTCCTGTACTCCTTTCAGCTCAAGCTCGTCTACTCTTCTTTCTTTCTTTTGCAATTCAGCAAATCTCGCTGTACACTCTGCTTCGCGCTTCTCAACTGCCTCAGCCTTCTTATCGACGGTTTCTTCCTTCGCTAAGACACGCTTCTCATATTTCTGCAGTTCGTTTCTACGTTCCTTGGTTTCTTTCTCCAGTTCATTCTTTGTACGGAGAGATTCTTCCTTTACTTCCAATAAAGTTTCACGTTTCTTTGTTTCGGCCGTTTTTAACGCTTCATCAATAATTCCTCTGGCCTTGTCTTCTGCTAACCCAACTGTTTCTGCGTCTTTCTTAACTTTGTTATCCACAGAAACTTTACTAGTAATAGGAACTGCAATCAGTAGAGTGGCTACTACAGCGACAACTGCAACAATAATTGTTGTCACAGGAGCACCTCCTCAATATTTAGTTTTCATTGTGCAATCACAACAATACAAGTTTATCTTTTTTTTAGAATTATGTCAAGTTTTTCTACAGAAAAAGAGAATTTAAATTTTGTCATAAAATAGCCTGACACGTGAAGCGCCCCTATCACAAAGCACCCCTATCGCAGATAATGTGCATCTCATCCAGGACATGAGAAATATCGCCATAAGAAAATCCTCTGCGCAGCAAAAATCCCTGCAGCCTTCGCATTGCCTTCTCATCCAGGACCGTATCCGGCTGGCATTTCTTCAATACACTGGTACGAAGGATTGCCAGCTCATCAGGCTCTTCCACCTCTGCTGCCGCTTCCCATGCTGCAAGAGCTGTCTCTTTGTCAATTCCTTTCCCAGAAAGCTCCTGAAGGATTTTCAGACGGCTCTTACTGCCTATTCGAAAGGAAATATAATTCTCGGCATAGCGCAGATCATTCAGATAGCCGTAAGAGCGAACATAAGACATCGCATCTTCTATGGCTTCTGCTGAAAAGCCTGCCTGACGCAGCCGGTCAGACAGGCCTTTCTCTGTGCGGTCCATATGTTCCAGAAGAAGCATTGCCTTTCGTCTTGCATTCTTCTGTTCTTCGGATATAGCCGCCATATTTTATTCCTCTTCCTCCGTCAAAGTGTCGTCTGCTGCTTCTGCAGGCTTCACATCCTGCGGATTCTCTTCTTCGCCTGGAAGCAGATTATAATGAATACGTACCTTGCGCTCGATCTCATCACAAATTTCCGGATGCTCTCTCAGAAACAGCTTGGCATTCTCACGTCCCTGACCAATCTTATTTCCCTCATAGGCATACCATGCACCACTCTTATTCACAATGGAATTCTCAGCAGCAAGATCAAGGATATCGCCTTCCTTGGAGATTCCGGTACCGAACATGATGTCGAATTCTGCCTGCTTAAATGGCGGCGCAACTTTATTCTTGACAACCTTGATTCTTGTGTGGTTACCAACCATCTCCCCACCCTGCTTCAGAGTCTCCACGCGGCGCACATCAAGACGTACAGATGAGTAGAACTTAAGTGCACGTCCACCGGTAGTTGTCTCCGGATTGCCAAACATAACGCCTACCTTCTCACGAAGCTGATTAATAAAGATTACAACACAATTGGACTTGCTGATGATTGCTGTCAGCTTACGAAGTGCCTGGGACATAAGGCGTGCCTGCAGACCTACATGACTGTCTCCCATGTCTCCGTCAATCTCAGCCTTGGGAACCAATGCTGCAACAGAGTCCACAATAATAATATCAACTGCTCCGGAGCGCACCATTGTCTCTGCAATCTCCAGTGCCTGCTCACCATTATCCGGCTGGGAAATATAAAGGTTATCAATATCTACACCAATATTCTTGGCATATACCGGATCAAGAGCATGCTCTGCATCAATAAAACCAGCGATGCCTCCTCTCTTCTGAACCTCAGCTACCATATGAAGGGCAACTGTAGTCTTACCACTTGATTCCGGTCCATAGATCTCCACAATACGTCCCTTAGGTACGCCGCCTACTCCAAGGGCAATGTCAAGGCTTAAAGAACCTGTAGGAACTGTCTCCACCTGCATATTGGCACTGGACTCTCCCAGCTTCATTACAGAACCCTTGCCGTACTGCTTCTCAATATGTCCAAGAGCTGCTTCTAACGCTTTTCTCTTCTCTTCATTTATCATTACTCAATTCTCCTGTTCTTAATAATCAGTACACTCCCCGTCAGCAATTACAGATTCCTGCAGATTATATAGCAAACTCTATACTGCAGTAAACCATATCCCCCTGTATAAAGGTTAATTCTGTAACCATTAAACGGGCCGTATAAATATATTTTCTTGCAAAATGCGAACCTATGTTCGTTTCTTCTGTACTACATAGTATCTTAAATCCATTCTCTTGTCAAGCTTTTCCTTGATTTTACCTCCTGCATTTTTGGTGCATGACTGCTGTTCCCCGTTCCCTGCAGCAATGTACCATTTAGCTATCTATCTGTCTTATTTTGGAATTTCCCATGAATATGGGTGTGAATTTCTTATGTATGCCGAAATGAAAATTCCGGTATTTCTGAAATGAATTTAAAAATAATTTCCTGCAGTACAGACACTTTCTTCCTGTCAGTAATTCTACTATATAGTAAAGTATCCGGAATTACAAGAGTTTTTTCATTACTCTTCCATTCCGGATACCTGGCAGATCACTGTTCACTCCGTGATCAGTACACGCTTCGCGATGCAGCAGGAGCACAATTGTTTACTGGCTAAGAATGCTTCTCACATGATCTACTTCTTCTCTTGTTGCCTGTGCTGCCGGCACATAATAGCCCTTTGCACGGGCAATCTGGTAAATCTCCTCCTGAGACATCTCACATTGATTTCTCATCTGCTTCAATGTCTGCTTCAGCTGTGGATTTTCTGTCTGAGGAATCATTTCACCATACCTGGTCAGTTCGCCGTTGATTCCGACAAGAGTATCTGCTACCATTACTTTCTCATTCATGTGTGCCACCTCCTACTGTAAATATTGCATAAGCTGATTTTTGCAGTCTACCGCAGACTGGGCGGATTTTTGGAAAAACTGCTTTATCTGCGCGTCTGTTGTCTGTTTCGCATACTCATCCATTTTGCAGTGGGTGGTATCAAAGCCACCGATCAAATGTCTTAAATTCTGTAAATCAAGCTCTGAAATCTCGTACATACACATGCCTCCTGTTCGTAATATAAGCAATATCAGGGTTGCCCCATGTAAATGTCCATATAGAAAAATACAGGAGAAAATAAATTCTCCTGTATCCTGCATTGGACACCTTACGAAAGGTAGTATGTCCGGATTTTTATCTTATTATGTACCGAATCTGCTTCCAAAAGCTCCAGGCGGTACAGTTTTTATTCCTGAGTCAGCCAGTTGTACATTTCTTCATACTGACGTGCGGAATTACCCCATGAGAAGTCTTTTGCCATTGCACGATCCACCATCTTATTCCATTCGCGCTTCTTATCATAGAAAATACGCTCTGCATAGCGAATTGTAGTAAGCATCTCATGTGCATTATAATTGCTGAAGGAAAAGCCGGTTCCGGTTCCCTCAAACTCATTATACGGCTCTACAGTATCCTTCAGACCGCCTGTCTCTCTGACGATCGGAAGTGTTCCGTAACGAAGGCTCATCAGCTGGCTTAAGCCGCATGGCTCAAACAGAGACGGCATAAGGAACGCATCAGAAGCTGCATAAATTCTGTGAGACATGCTCTCATCATAATAGATCTGTGCAGAAACCTTACCGTGATATTTCCAGTCAAAATGACGGAACATATTCTCGTAACGCTCATCTCCTGTGCCAAGTGCTACGATCTGCACGTAATCCTGGCAAAGCTCATCCATAATATATGCGATCAGGTCAAAGCCCTTCTGATCTGTCAGACGGGAAACAATACCGATCATCATAGCCTTCGGATCCTCCTCAAGACCTAAATCTCTCTGAAGCTGGAGCTTGTTCTTTACCTTCTCTTTGCGGAAGTTATTTGCATTATAGCATGCAGTCAGATTGCGGTCTGTCTCCGGGTTGAACTCTGTATAATCAATACCGTTTACAATACCTCTCAGACTGTTGGAACGTGCGCGAAGCAGTCCGTCAAGACCTTCTCCATAGAACGGAGTCTTGATCTCATCTGCATAAGTATTGCTTACAGTTGTAACGGCATCAGCAAATACAATACCACCCTTCAGGAAGTTGCCGTCCTTATATGCCTCCAGCTTGTCCGGTGTGAAATAGTAATCGGAAAGTCCGGTAAGCTCCTTGATGGTCTTCACGTCATATACTCCCTGGAATTTCAGGTTATGAATGGTCATAACTGTTTTAATTCCCCAGAAGAACTGATTCTGCTGGAAGCTGTCATGCAAATAAACAGGAACAAGACCTGTCTGCCAGTCATGGCAGTGGATAATATCAGGACGGAAGCCCAGCACCGGAAGTACGGAAAGCACCGCCTTGGAGAAGAATGCAAATTTCTCCAGATCCCACGGAGCACTGTCATACGGCTTCGGACCACTGAAATAATATTCATTATCTATGAAGTAAAACTGGATGCCATCATACTCCATCTGGAGAACACCTACATAGCAGTTCTTATATCCCAGATCCATATAGAAGTGTGTGACATATTCCATTTTATCCTTCCATTCCTGCTTCATGCAGGCATATTTCGGTAAAATTACGCGAATGTCAAAATAGCGTTTATCAAAGCATTTCGGCAGTGAACCGGCTACGTCAGCTAACCCCCCGGTCTTAATAAAAGGCACTGCTTCTGATGTTGCAAAAAGAATCCTTTTCATTCCAAAAACCCTCCTTAGTAATAGCACATAGCTTCTTATAATTTATATTATACCCCATTTTTCACCTATTGGAAAGAACGATTTTTATATTCCAATCGGATTTTATCTGCAATCAGAGCAATAAACTCGGAATTTGTGGGTTTTCCTTTCCCATTGCTTACTGTATAGCCAAACAGCTGATCGATCGTATCCATTTTTCCTCTGCTCCATGCCACCTCAATGGCATGACGGATGGCACGTTCGACACGACTTGGTGTAGTCTGATGTCTTTTCGCAATGGTAGGATACAAAATTTTGGTAATGGAATTCAGCATTTCCATATCATTAACTGACAAAATAATAGCATCCCGCAAATACTGGTATCCTTTGATATGCGCAGGAACTCCGATTTCATGTATAATATCCGTTACATCTGTTTCCAGATTACCTGAGTTATATGTATTTTCCTCTTCTCTTTTTATCGGGCGGTTCACTTCCTTTATCCGGCGTTCTCCTGCCCGGCGGATGTGTTTGATCCGGTTCAGCAGCATTTTATTGTCAAATGGCTTCAGCATAAAATAATCAGCCCCAAGCTCAAAGGCATCCTCTGTGATCCGCTCCTGTCCCACCGCAGAAACTATGATAAAAGAAGGTACCTTTTTCAGTTTTTCGTCATGATTTAACTGCTCCATTACAGAAAGTCCGTCCAGTTTTGGCATAATAATATCCAGAACAACTACATCCGGCTGCTTTTCTTTTATAATATTACAGATTTCTTCCCCGTTATGTGCTTTTCCAACCAGCTTCAGTTCCTCATCCTGATCAATAATCCGACTCAGTACTTCCACCATTTTCTCATTATCGTCTGCGATTGCCACATTCAATTTTTCCATGAGGCTATTCTCCTCCCATTTCGAAAATCCTCCAACCCTTTTGTCGGAGATCAATCTATTAATGCCTGTACAAAACAGCGGGCCCTGTTTGCTCTTGCACATTTTTCAGAAAAATTTTCCTTTACTGTAACAATCTCTATTATAGTGGAACAGTCATAGGGAAATCAAGCCGAAAGTGCCGATTTTACTGGATTTTCGTTCGATTCGTTTCGAGTTTTTTTGCTCATTTTTATACTGTTTTGTCATTATTCGCATTTAAAGATTGAAAGAAATGGAATCCATTCATAAAAATACAAGACTGAAATTGCAATTTTCCCACATACTAAAAAAGTATCATAGTAACTGTCTGACAAACCAAAGAAAAGGATGTGGCAAACATGAACCAGAAACGAAAATACAGACATTTCATTGTGTTTTGTCTGGTCCTGGACCTTCTTGCAGTGGTATTTCTCGGCTATCGTTATCTGGACCGAAAAATCCCAAATGAAATACACATTGACAGAAATTCCGGACTGGACTTTTCCAGTCTTTCCCAAATCCCCTTTGTTTCTTTCGGAGAAACTATTACCGTATCTCATGAAGGAAGCTATCAGCTGTCCTGCCTGCTTTTTGGAAAAATACCTTTTAAAGATATTAAAGTCACGCCCTCAGATGCAGACAGCATTCTGGTAAGCGGAAGCAGCGTAGGGATTTACATGGAAACCTCAGGTGTACTGGTAATCGGAACCGGAGAGATTTTCTCCAAAGACGGACAGATGCAGGAGCCTGCGAAAAATCTTTTAAAGCCAGGTGATTATATTGTTGCCCTGAATCAGCAGAAAATATCCTGCAAGCAGGATCTGATCAATGATCTGAAGAGTATTGACGGAAGTGCAGTTACTGTAAATATACGAAGGGAAAACAGCCTGGTTCCTGTTTCTCTGACTCCTGTGCAGGATTCTTCCGGCAAGTACAAGCTTGGCATCTGGGTACGCGACGATACTCAGGGAATCGGAACCTTGACCTTTGTCACTAAAGACGGAAAATTCGGTGCACTTGGACATGGAATCAGTGATGTGGACACCGGTAAGCTTCTTTCTATCAAGGACGGAAAACTATATGGCGCACAGATCCTTGGTGTACAAAAGGGGGAAAAGGGAATTCCGGGAGAGCTTTCCGGACTGATACGATATCGGAATGACAACGTGATCGGAGCGATCAGCTCCAATAGTGCCAATGGAATTTATGGAAGCTTTACAGGAAATTCAGACCAGTCCATTGCCCTTCGTCAGATGAAAATCGGATATAAACAAGAGCTTCAGACTGGTCCTGCTTCTATTTTGTGTAATGTAGGAGACGGAGTAAAGGAATATGATGCTGAAATCACCCGAATCGATATGAACCATGAAGACAGCAACAAAAGCTTCGTGATCCGTGTAACAGATCAGGAGCTTCAAAACACCACAGGCGGCATTGTACAAGGCATGTCCGGAAGTCCGGTGCTGCAAAACGGCAAGGTAGTCGGTGCTATTACTCATGTTTTTGTGCAGGATGCAGCAAGTGGATATGGGATATTTATTGAAACTATGCTGGAGCGTATTTAAAAAGGCTTTCTATCCGGTTACAGACCAGCCTTACATTCCACAGCCAGCTTCTTCATCTCCCGCGCATTTTCCAGCACAGCGCCTGTGATCTGGGCACCACCGAGAAGACGGGCAAGCTCACAGATAGAAGCTTCCTCGTCAAGAGTATGTATTGTAGTAGTGGTCTTGGTACCTTCTACCTGCTTTTTAATCTCAAAATGAGAATCAGCCATGGCAGCGATCTGGGGCAAATGAGTGATGCAGAGCACCTGGTGATGGTGACCGATCACTGCCATTTTCTCAGATACCTTCTGTGCCGTGCGGCCGCTGATTCCGGTATCGATTTCATCGAAGATCAGTGTTTCAATCTGATCTCTGTCGGCCAGAATTGCTTTTAAGGCAAGCATGATTCTTGACAGCTCACCACCTGATACAATTTTGCCAAGAGGTTTAAGGCTTTCTCCTGGATTTGTGGAAATTTCATACTGGATTTCATCAAAACCATTGTCTGTAAAGCCACTTCTTCTGGAAAAGGTGATAGCAAACTGCACATCCAGAAAATTCAGGTCTTTAAGACCCTGAATCACCTTTTGTTCCAGCTGGTGGCTGTATTCCTTACGAATCTTGGAAAGCCTGCTGCAGGCTGCTTCCAGCTTCTTCTCAGCTTCCTTCAGTTCTTTCTTTGCAGCTTCAAAAATTTCCTGATACTTTTCAAGCCTTTCCAGCTTCTTCTGCTGCTTTCTCTGATACTCCCGGATTTCTTCAATAGACTGTCCATATTTAGCCTTCAGACCGTTAATCAGGTCCAAGCGGCGTTCTGTCTCATAAAATACAGCTTCATCAAAGGTCATATCATCCATATAAGACGACAGCTCCCTGTTGAAATCATTGAGAAGCCCGTCAATCTCGCTTAAGGTCTGGGAAAGAGATTCCAGCTGATCGTCGTACTCTGTTACTCTGGAAAGCTCACGAAGCGCTTCTCCCACTGCGTCTCCTGCGCCTTGTCCCTCGTATCCGGTAAGGGCATGGGCACTTTGGAGAGAATCGATAATTCTCCGTCCGTTTGATAATTTTCGGTACTGCTTCTCAAGCTCCTCATCTTCTCCCGCTGTCAGAGCTGCTTTCTCAATTTCGTTAATCTCAAACTCCAGAAAAGCCATCTCACGGTTTTTCTGTTCCTCGTCCATATCAAGAGCTTTCAGCTCTGCCTGACATTTCCTGTATGCTTGATAGGCAGCTTTAACCTTTTCTTTTTCCGGAATGATTTTTTCACGGCCATAGGCATCCAAAATCTCCAGCTGCTTCTCCTCGTAAAGAAGAGACTGATGCTCATGCTGTCCGTGAATGTCCAGAAGACATGCTGCAGCTGCCTTCATCTGGCTTACCGTGCTTGTCTCCCCGTTTATCTTATTAATGCTCCTGCCATCCATAATTTTTCTGGACATAAGAATCTGCCCGTCCTCCGGATAGATATCAAGTGCCGCAAGTGCGTCCTTTGCTTTTGTATTTTCCACCTGAAACAGAAGCTCCACAAGTGCATAAGGAGCATTTTCCCGTATCATGCTTCTGGAAGTCTTTCCTCCCAGAATCAGCTGCATAGAGCCTAAAAGAATAGACTTACCTGCACCGGTCTCACCAGTCAGGATATTCAGTCCGGGACCGAATTCTACTTCAATTTCATCTATAAGTGCAAGGTTTTTTACGTGTAAATGTACTAACAAAGCTGACCTCCTTACAATTGGGCAAACAATCTTTTTCATTTCCAGACAAGAATCGAGCAGGAAGCTCCTGCCCGATCTGTTTCCATGTAACTGTTCAATATCTTCACAGTTACATTTTATCTTTTATTCAGAATATCGCCAAGCTTCTCCATAACTCCCTCAGCCAGCTCTGTACTTTTGCATGCGCAGATAATGGTATCATCTCCTGCAATGCAGCCCAGAATCTCCGGCCATTTCAGAGCATCCAAAGCAGTAGCAACTCCCATTGCCATTCCGATAACGGTCTTGATCACCACAAGATTTTGTCCTACATCGATAGAAACAACTGCATCATCAAGCACTCTTATATACTGATTACCCAGCCTTGGATGTGCTTCCTGAAGAATCGCATAGCGGGATTTTCCGTCTTTCCCGGCAACCTTTGTCATTTTCAAAGCACGGATGTCCCTTGAAACAGTTGCCTGTGTCACCTTAAAACCGGCTTCATTCAGTCTGGCCGCAAGCTCTTCCTGTGTGTCTATATCATATTTCTTTATCAGTTCGATTATTTTCTCATGTCTTGCTAATTTCACACCTTAACCTCCCTGCAGAAGCTGTCTGTCAGCTATCTCGCATTTTCTGCCTCAGCACCTCTACGAAGCTTAAATGATTCAGCTTCAAAATTCTCGTCTTAACCTCCGCCTTGCGAATTACAATTCTGTCTCCTGTAATCATTGGAATCTCAGAATCACCATCAAAAGAAGCAAGTCCCCTCTCGCAATCCTGATGACGTCCCTTTCCCATCTCCACTGTGATTACATCCTCAGCCGGAAAAACAAGGCTTCGACTGTTCAGTGTATGAGGCGCGATCGGTGTCATAATGGTCATCTCCCCACTGGGCGAAACAATAGGACCTCCTACAGAAAGGCTGTATCCGGTAGAACCTGTAGGGGTGGAAATAATAATCCCGTCTGCATTGTAAGAATTCAGATACTCATCATTGACAAAATTCTTGAATCTGACAACGCGAAGAGGACCTTCCCGCGCGATTACAATATCATTAAGGGCAATGTCCTCACCAATGACTTCTTCTCCCCTGTAAACAGTCCCGGACAGCATCATCCGTTCTTCTATTTCATAGATGTCCCCGATCAGCTTATCCAATGCCTGGTACACAGACTGCCTGTCCACCTCTGCCAGAAAACCAAGATTACCAAGATTGACACCAAGAAGAGGAATCTGACTGCGTTTCCTGTCATGTGCTGCCTGAATATCCCTGGCCGCCTGCAAAAGAGTTCCATCACCGCCAAGTACAATGATACACTGTGTTTCCTCTGGAATTTTCCGTGGATCTGTATAGTGAAACGGACCTTTCTCCTGCCTTCCTGCAAGCTGTACTTCACAGTGTCCTCCGCTTTTTTCAAGATAATTTACCACTTGATCTGTAAATTCCAGATTTTTATCTTTCTCACTGTTAGTTATAATATAAAAGCTTTTCATAACCGGTTCCCTGTATCAGTTTGCTGCTGGTTTATCCAGAGCCCCATGAGCCTGTGCAACCACATCCTCCACTTTTACGGTAAGACTGTCCGGAACAGCCGTTCCCTCCGGTCTTTTCTTCAGATGCAGCAAATATTCGATATTCCCCTCCGGTCCTTTGATCGGAGAAAAGGAAAGGTGACATGGCTCAAGGGCAATGCTCATCGCATAATCTCTTACCTTCTCAATTACTTCTTCGTGAACAGCCGGATCCCGGACTACGCCTTTTTTGCCTACCTTTTCTCTGCCGGCCTCAAACTGAGGTTTGATCAGGCAGACAATCTCTCCGTCCTCTGTAAGCAGATTTCTCACAGGGAGCAGTACCTTTGTCAGGGAAATAAAGGAAACATCAATTGAGGAAAATGCAGGTCTTTCCTGAATATCCTCAGGTACCACATAACGAATGTTTGTTTTTTCCATGCAAACTACTCTATGATCGTTGCGAAGCTTCCAGTCCAGCTGTCCATATCCCACGTCAATGGAATAAACCTTCGTGCCCCCGTTCTGGAGCATACAGTCTGTAAAGCCGCCGGTAGATGCACCGACATCCATACAGACCTTTCCCTGAAGGCTTACGTCAAATTCATTCATGGCCTTCTCAAGCTTCAGGCCTCCGCGGCTCACATAGGGAAGAGTATTGCCTCTTACCTCCACCTTCACAGTATCTGCAAACATAGAGCCGGCTTTATCTTCCTTCTGGCCATCCACATAGACCTGTCCGGCCATAATATAAGCCTTTGCTTTTTCTCTGGAAGGTGCAAGAGCGCGTTCCACCAGCATCATATCCAATCTTTTCTTCATTCTCTTATTCCTTCCGATAGCTTTTAATTTTCTCTATAATAGCAGATGGACAAAGCCCAATCTGCTTTCTCAGGCTGTCAACGCCTCCGTGAGCAACAAAGCGATCCGGGATTGCCACAGGCAGTACCCGGCATTTCGGATGATGCTCTTCCATGTATGTGCATACATGTTCTCCAAAGCTGCCATTTCGAACATTCTCTTCTACTGTTACGATCAGACTGTGATCCTTTGCCAGCTGATCCAGCAATTCTGTGTCCATAGGCTTCACAAAACGCACGTTCACAAAAGTAGGATCACATCCCGTGCTTCTCAGCTCTTCACAGACCTTCTCACAGACCTCTACCATGCTTCCAAGTGCCAGAACTGCAATCTGGCTTCCTGCCCTTAAAATCTCGCTTTTGCCAAGGCATATAGGAGACTGATACTCATTTAATCCCTGATATGCACTTCCCCGTGGATAACGGATGGCAACAGGACCTTCTGCTTTCACGGCAAAGCGCAGCATTTCTCTTAGCTCCCAATCATTCTTTGGGGCCATCACTGTCATTCCCGGCATCATACTGAGATAGGAAATATCAAAATTCCCCTGATGGGTTTCTCCATCGGCACCTACAAGACCGGCTCTATCCACTGCAAAAATCACATGAAGCTTCTGCATACACACATCATGAAGCATTTGATCCACAGCTCTTTGCAAAAAGGAAGAATAGATAGCCACTACCGGAATCACCCCTCCAAGAGCCAGACCGGCAGCAAAGGAAACTGCGTGCTCCTCTGCAATTCCCACATCAAAGAAACGATCAGGGTACTTCTGCGAAAACCGCTTAAGTCCGGTTCCATCCGGCATAGCTGCTGTAATCGCAACCAGCTTTTGTTCTTCTTCTGCCACCTGACAAAGCTCCTCAGAAAATACATCTGTATATCCTGGGCAGGATTTTTTTTCGATAGCTTTACCTGTTCTGATATCAAATGGTCCGATTCCATGGAACATATCCGGATTACGTCTTGCCGGCTCATAGCCTCTTCCCTTCTCTGTAAGCACATGAACCACAACCGGGCCTTTTACCCGTTTGGCTTCATTGAAAAGGCGCATCATCTGACGCATATTATGACCATCCACAGGTCCCAGATAAGTAAGACCCATGTTTTCAAAAAGCATTCCCGGAATAAACAGCTGCTTGATGCTGCTTTTGGTTTTTCTCACGGCATCCACCAGGGCAGTTCCTACATAGGGAATCTTCTTAACTGCCTTGTTTACATTCATTTTCATTCCGGTGTATACCTGTGCAGTACGAATGACACTTAGATAGTTGGACATTCCTCCTACATTGGGAGAAATGGACATATTGTTATCATTCAGGATAATGATAAAATTAGTCTTCAGCTCCGCTGCATTATTCAGTGCTTCGTATGCCATTCCACCTGTAAGTGCGCCATCTCCGATCACGGAAACCACATGATATTTCTCGTTCAGAATATCCCTGGCCCGCACATAACCAAGCCCTGCGGAAATAGAATCTGAACTATGTCCTGCATCAAAGGAATCACAGCTGCTCTCTCCACGTTTGGGAAAACCGCTTAAACCGCCTTCCTTGCGCAAGGTATCAAATTCCCCCTTACGTCCTGTAAGGATCTTGTGCGTATAGGCCTGATGTCCCACATCCCAGATCAGCTTGTCATCTGGAAAATCCAGTACATTATGCAGTGCCAGTGTAAGCTCTACCACTCCAAGATTGGATGCCAGATGTCCTCCTGTCCTGCTGACGGATTCAATTAAAAAGCTTCGTATTTCATCAGCCAGCTGCGGAAATTCCGCCAGAGGAATCTTGTGAATATCGTTGGGCTTTTTTATTTTATCCAGAATCATTTGTATCCTTCTTTCACTTCCTGCGTCCCACCAGTTCCTTTACCAGGGTAAGCAAAAATTCATTTTTCTTATTCAGTCCTTCCAGAAGCTTCACCGCCTCCTCAGAAAGATCTGCCACCTGCTGTGATGCCTCATTAATTCCCATTATAGTCACATAAGTGGTCTTATGGTTCTTCTCATCGCTGTGGATAGGCTTTCCAAGCTCTTCTGCTGTACTTGTCACATCCAGGATGTCATCCTGGATCTGGAAGGCAAGACCAATTTGGGATGCTGCTTTCTCCACCACAGCTGCTTCTTCGGAGGAAGCACCGCCAAGAATCGCACCTGTCATCATGGAGCCTTCAATGAGCGCAGAGGTCTTATTTTTATAAATGTAATCGAGCATTTCCCTGCTCATAGGCTTTCCGTCATTTTCTACATCCACGCTCTGTCCGCCAAGCATTCCGTAAATTCCGGTCTTATTGGCTACCACCTTCAGTGCTTTTACCACACGCTGTATCCCATAGTCATCTTCGGTCAAGTCAAAGGCTGTCAGCATCACCTCATAAGCATAATTAAGAAGAGCCACGCCGCTTAGGACTCCCATTGCCTCTCCATAAACCTTATGAGTAGTCAGCCGCCCTCTGCGGTAATCGTCATTGTCAAGAGCCGGAAGATCATCATGAACCAGAGAGTGGGTGTGAATCATTTCCATGGCTGTCATAAAAGGATATGCCAGCTTTTCTTCACCACCAAACATTCTGCAGGTTTCCAAGATCAGCATGGGACGAAGGCGTTTGCCGCCTGCCATCAGGCTGTAATTCATCGCCTGTGCCATAGTTTTGGCAAAGCCCTCTTCCTTTGGAAGATAGGACTTAAGCACAGCTTCGATTTCTTCTGTTCTTTTCTTTAATTCATCTTGAAAATTCACCAAGGCTACCATCCTCATTCATCTGAAGCATTTTCTTTTCCACAGTGTCAAGTTTGTCATTACAATATTTGAGGAGCTCCATTCCCTGCTTATAAAGCCGGAAGGAATCCTCCAAAGAGGTCTCACGGTCTTCCAGCTTATCTGCCAGAACATCCAGCTCTGAAAATGCCTCCTCCAGAGTTTTCTCTTCTTTTTGGTTCTCAGCCATCGTCCCGCTCCTCCTTTCTTGTATCCAGTACAGAGGCACTGATGGTGCCGTCTGTCACATAAACCAGCAGACTATCCCCTTGTTTTACCTGGGAAACAGATGTTACTGTCCTTCCCTTCTTATCTGAAACATAGGAATACCCCTGATTCAGCTTGCGAAGGGGCGAAAGTCCGTTAAACCGTTCCAGATAAAGGGACAGTCTGTGTCTTTTGTCTTTTATTTTCTGTTCCATTGCAGAGGAAATGCGTTCCTGCATATCTGCCACATACTGCTGCTGGTCTCTTAATCTGCTCTCCGGATTGAGATACTGAAAGCGGGTCTGATAGTGTTTCAGTCTGGCCCGGTTCACATCGATTCGGCTCCAGATAGCACGTTTCATTCGTTCCTCATAGCTCTGAATAGCCGCCAAAAAGCTTCTGCAGTCAAAATAGGCAAGCTCCGCTGCCGCCGACGGTGTAGGTGCCCGAAGATCAGCCACAAAATCTGCAATGGTATAGTCTGTCTCATGCCCTACAGCGGAAATCACAGGTGTACGGCATTCAAAAATCGCCCTGGCCACAGCCTCTTCATTAAAGGCCCACAGTTCCTCAATAGAGCCGCCTCCCCGGCCTACAATGATCACATCCACACCGGCATTATCCAGCATACGGATTCCCTTAACTATACTGGCTGCAGCGCCTTCCCCCTGCACAAGGGCAGGATAGAGAATCGTCTGGATAAACGGATTTCGCCTGGACGAAACATTTGCAATATCGCGGATTGCAGCGCCTGTAGGAGAGGTAACCACACCTACCTTACGGGCAAATTCCGGAACAGACTGCTTGTACTCCTCTGCAAACATGCCCATGTCTTCCAGTTCCTGCTTTAAAGCGAGGAAGCGCTCATAAAGCACACCAGCTCCCTCCATTGTAATCTCTTTTGCATAGAACTGATAGCGGCCATCCCGCTCATATACATCCACCCTTCCGCCTGCCACAACCTTATCTCCGTCCTTCATGCGAAAAGCCAGTCCCTTACGGGATCCGGCAAACATAACACAGCTTAAGGTTCCGCTTTCATCCTTCAGGGAAAAATAAATGTGGCCGCTTGTATGGTATTTGCAGTTAGATACCTCACCTTTTACATAAATATTCTGTAAAAAATAGTCCTGGGTAAACATGTTCTTTACATAACGGTTTACCTGTGCTACAGAATATACATTACTCATTCTTATTTTCCGGTGCCTTGGATCTCACATTGGAATTTACAACAACGATGGTCTTGGAAGGATCCTTCACCTTGAAGCCGGATTTCGGTTTCACCGGTGACTTCTCCTGGGATTTAGCCGGTGCCTTTCTTGCAGCAACCTTCTTATCCGGGTTTGCGATCTTACCAAGAATACCATTTACAAATGTGCCTGATTCCTCGGAACCAAAGCATTTTGCCAGCTCTACCGCTTCGTTGATGGCAACTCCTACCGGCACTTCTTCCTTCTCATATTCCAGCTCATATACAGCCAGACGAAGCACCGTAAGGTCTACACGGTTCATACGGCTGGTCTTCCATCCCATACTGGTGCCGTTCAGCTTGGCATCCAATTCGTCAGTATGGTTCATAATATTCATATACTTATTGCTGATATATTCCTTATCCTTCTCTTCCAGATTCTCAATGTCAGCAAAATATAAAGCAAGCTGCTCCTCCATCTCCTTCTGTGAATTGAATTCGCTTATAAAAAGCAGCTTGAAAATGTGTTCTCTTTGTTCCCTTCTTCTCATGTTTCCTCCTATTATTTAACTCCCGGATGATTACAAGGTAATGTCTGCTGGCGCAGACATTTTTATTTTTTACTATGAAAGTCAGCTATGAAGCGCCGCAGGCGCTCCATAACCGACGACCGTATTCGTAATCCGGGCTGTGCCCTCCTTACTCATACGCTCTAGCCCGTGCAATATCCATGAATTCGCTCATGCAAGCATGGCTCATTCATGGCTGCTGCACGGGACTTTCATAGTAAAAAAAGGAAAGGGTTACTTTCCTTTTTCGTTCTCCATATCTACGCTTGCAATATGAATATTAACGTCTGCAACCTCAAGGCCAGTCATATTCTCAATGGCTGCTTTAACCTTCTCCTGGACCTTCTTGCTGGTCTCTAAAATATTCATACCGTACTCAATGTTCAGTGTAAGGTCAACTGTTACAACACCGTCAAGAATTTCAACCTTAACTCCCTTGGAAAGGTTCTTCATTCCAAGCTTGCTTACCAGTTCATTGGTAATATTACCTGCCATAGATGCGACACCGTCTACCTCTGTAGCTGCAAGTCCTGCAATAATGGTAACCACCTCATCAGCGATCTGAACCTCGCCGATTCCCTCAAGATCCTGTATCTTATATGTTGTTCTCTTCTCTGCCATATTCCAAAACCTCCTAGGTTTAATCCATTGCAGCTGCTTCTTACATTCACAGCTGCAAGCCTTCTAAGTATTCCTATTATAGCAAAATGCCGCAAAAATGAAAAGAGTTATTTGCTGAATTCTGTTAATATTAAGTCAGGATTTCTGTCCTCTGTCATACCTACACTCCATGCGTTGATAAACAGAAGCAGCGGATTGCCCTTAAGGTCGGTAACCTTCTTCATATCAGAAGTTCCCACGATCTTGTCTACATTGACTTCCTCTTTATTCGCAATCCATCTGATATGCTCATAAGGCAGGTTCTCCAGACGAATTTCCACATTGTATTCGTTCTCCAGACGATATTTCAGAACATCGAACTGAAGCACACCTACAACGCCCACAATGATTTCTTCCATATTTCCGTAAAGCTCCTGGAAAATCTGGATAGCACCTTCCTGTGCAATCTGATTGATTCCTTTTACAAACTGCTTTCTCTTCATGGTATCCAGAAGTCTTACCCTTGCAAAATGCTCCGGTGCGAATGTAGGGATACCTTCAAAGGCAAATTTATTTCCAACTGTGCAGATAGTATCTCCAATTGAAAAAATACCCGGATCGAATACACCGATAATATCTCCTGCAAAAGCTTCCTCCACCACGTGGCGTGCTTCTGCCATCATCTGCTGTGGCTGGAGAAGTCTCATTTTCTTCTCTCCCTGCACATGGTAGACCTCCTGGGAGGCATCAAATTTGCCTGAGCAGATACGCATAAATGCAATTCGGTCACGATGTGCCTTATTCATATTTGCCTGAATTTTAAATACAAAAGCAGAGAAGTCATCACTCATAGGATCTACAAGACCACAATCTGCCATTCTCGGAAGCGGTGAGGTGGTCATTTTCAGGAAATGCTCCAGGAAGGTTTCCACACCAAAGTTGGTAAGGGCAGATCCAAAAAATACAGGAGTAAGTTCACCCTTACTTACCATTTCCTGGTCAAACTCTGCACTTGCGCCATCTAAAAGCTCAATTTCTTCAAGAAGCTGCTCCTTCTGCTCAGGATCCAGTACATCAAGTACATGGGGATCATCCAGAGAAATTTCCTGGAAATTTCCTTCCTGAGTACCCTTCTGGGTGTCAGAAAAGGTAAGGATCTTATTTGTGTTGCGGTCGTAAACACCACGGAATTTCTTACCGGAACCAATTGGCCAGTTCACAGGACAGGTTGCGATTCCAAGCTCCTTTTCAATCTCATCCAGCAGATCGAAGGTATCATTGGCATCGCGGTCCATTTTATTGATAAATGTAAAAATAGGAATATGTCTCATAACACAGACTTTAAACAGCTTTCTGGTCTGCGCCTCAACACCCTTGGAGCCATCAATAACCATAACTGCAGAATCTGCAGCCATCAGGGTACGGTAGGTATCCTCTGAGAAGTCCTGATGTCCCGGGGTATCTAAGATATTAATGCAATATCCATCATAATGAAACTGCAATACGGAAGAAGTAACGGAAATACCTCTCTCCTTCTCAATTTCCATCCAGTCTGATACTGCATGACGGGCCGTTGCCTTTCCTTTAACGCTTCCGGCCAGATTAATAGCTCCGCCATACAGCAGGAATTTCTCAGTAAGAGTGGTCTTACCTGCATCCGGGTGGGAAATAATGGCAAAGGTTCTTCTTTTTTCTATTTCTTTCGTATACTTCGACACGTTTAGCCTCCTATTGTTTTATATATCTCTATGTGATCGTTCTAATTCTTACATAGAGCGTGCTTGAAAAAGGCTTTCTGCAGGATTTTTCAAACACGCTCTAGCATCTTCCTATTCTAGTATATGAAATACCGCACTGTCAAGGGGTATCATCATCGATATCCACAGATGTTTCCATGGATGCAGTCTGTTCTGAAGTGTCAGCTTCGCTTTCATTTAAAGGAGTAATTACAATGTTCTCCGGTGCTATTCCGGTTTTGCGCTTTACAATATCCTCAATCTGCGCTCTTTTGGCATCACTTAGGTCAGTCTCAGGGACCACAATATCTGCAGTTTCCCCGGTAAGATTTACGATCACATTTTCAAATCCCTTTGCTGCAAGCAAAAGCTCTGCTGCTGATTCCTTTTCTGACAGCTCTGCCATAGATACCATAGTGCTCACAGCTTCCTGCTTCTGGTCATCTCCCAGCTCCTGATTGTTGATGATCGTCTGAAGATCTGCCTTATTCTGGGAACGGATCTGTTCCCGGGAAAGTTTGGCCTGAGCTGCAAAATCCGATGCAGCTGTAAGTACAGCCTCCCCAGGTGTGCTGGTTTCCTGGTCAGACACATCTGAAAGAGAGCTATCTGCCCCGTTCTCATCCAGAAGGGCTGTTTCATCTGTAAGATCATAATCCACATCCTCCAGGATGCTACTGCCTTCTGTACTTGCCTCCTTATCCTTAAACCCCAGATCTACATCTGCGAAATTCAGGTATCCTGCAACTGCAATCAGCACCGCCAATGAAGTAATGATTACCTGGTTTTTTTTCAGAATCTTTTTCACTTTACCTCTCCTCATTTCATTTTCATTACTTTAATTTTATGGGCTTCTACCTGAAATAATGCCATAACTGCCTCCACAATATTCCGGGAAACAACAGAATTATCAGCGCCCTGAGCTGCAATAAGCACTCCTGTGACCTGTTCTTTCCCTGAGCTGTAAAAGGTTTCACTGTCCCTATATGCTTCTGTCATCAGTACCACACGCACTTCCCCCACTCCCTCTACCCTTGACAGAAGCTCCTCCAGCTTTTCTTCCATTACAGTCCTTTGCACATCAGCTGTTTCAGACACGGAATCTGTAAAAATCCCTGTGCTTTTATTTTTTCCGGAAGCAGTACCACCTTCTTTATCCGATACCGGAAGTGCGATCACTGTCAAAAGCAGTCCCACCAGAAGAAGAATCACCCACTGCCTGCTTCCAAGCTTTCCCAGAAAGGATCTCACAGTTTTCAGACCGGATTCCCCATTCTTTTCCAAGCTCATCCTTTATCCTCCTCTCAATCTCCTCATCCGGTGTTTCCTTTGTCACTACAGCTGCTTTTAAAAGCTCCCCTTCTATATGTACTTCGCATTGCAGGACTTCTATGCCATTCTTTTGCAGGAAATCCCGGATATTTTTTCCAAGCTGCTCTTCCATCCCTGCTGCCAGCAGATTTTTCTGAAGATTCTCCATTTCCAGTTCCAGACGTTTCTGCTCCTCCTGCCGGTAAAATCCTGCAAAGCTATCAGGAAGCCGGCGGCTTTTTTCCAGAACAGACAATACAGGAGTAATCAACATTACCATAAGAACCAGGCCCATAAAAAAACGCACATAGCTCTTGTATTTTTCCGTTGGAACAAGATGAAGAAGCATGGTAAGAAGAATGTAAAAAATAGCCAGACATTTGATCCAGCTGTAAACAGCCTCTTTCATAGCCATTTTCTCACTTTCTCATCCTCCCACAGATGCCATAAGAATTACAAAGGTGAGAATGCACATTACCTCCGCTGTGATCATGATCCGAAGAAGCATGGCACACCCTTCCCCCATTGTTCCAAGGCAGCCCACGATCCGCTTGTCAGACACAGGCTGAGCCGCCGCGGCAAGAAAACGGTAGCTAAGAGAAAGAATTCCATAATGAATCACAGGCCCTGCGCCTGCAAGAAGAAGTGCCACCACGGCAGCTGTTCCCAGACAGTTTTTTACAAGAAGAGCTCCTGTAAGAATCAGCTCAGTCACCACGTTTACTGCATTTCCCACTGCCGGAATGGCCCCTGCTGTTTTTCCGATTGCAGTCCGTTTGATGGCATCCATGGCAGGTGCTACAAGCCCACGCACAGCCTGAATCCCAAGCACAGCTCCCAACATGGTTTTCAGGCTCCAGCTGATCATTGTTTCCAGAAGCTCTGCCATTTTGCTTAGCATATCCTCCTTGGAAAGATGGTTCACCAGACATAAAAGCACATACAGATTTGCTCCCGGAAGAATAAAGCTTAGAAGCAGCCAGTCTACCAGCCAGATTAAAAGCAGGACTCCCTGATAAAAAGCAGCAGCTGTCAAAGCTCCGCTTGCAGCAGAAACAGCTGTAAAATAAGCAGGAGCAAGCCCTTTCATAAACTGAGTCAGCCAGTCCAGCTGTTTTCCAAGAGAAATGCCCAGATGTTGGTAGCTGTTCATCAAAATAGTAAATAAAAGAAGATAGATCATATAAAAGCTTACGTCTCCGATCTGTCCGTTTTCAAATACTGCAGCAAAATTGGAAAACACAGCAGCCGCCAGCACCAGCAGCAAAATACGTATAAAATTTGTTTGCTCCTGCCTTATCCGATCAAAAAAGAGACTGCGCAAAAAATCCTGCACCGCCTCTTTTGAAAACACATTTTTTCCGCTTATCATATTTTTCAGAGCTGTTTCCATGGAGAAGCTTTCCTCTCCAAGCATTTCATCCATCAGCTTCTGCACCTGCTCAAAGGACATATCTGTCACAAGCTCTTCTGCCACATCATCTGAAAGCTCTGCACCCATAGCATCTGCTTCATTTGACCAGAGAAACAGAAAGCTCATTGCCAAAAGCAGTAAAAAAAACTTCTTTCTGCCTCCTTTTGTTCTCTTCTCCACTTCCCATTTCATACCATAAACTCCCAAATAGTGCGAAGAAGAGCCATTAAAACAGGCATGCTAAGAACCATCACAGACAGCTTACTAAACAACTCGATCTGGGCTGCTGTAGTGCCGCAGCCGGCGTCCTTACAGATTCCGGAGGCAAACTGCCCGATATAAGTAATTCCCACCATTTTTACAAGCGTGGAAATATATTCCGTATCTACAGGCAGAGTTTCCTGGATCTCCCCCAGAGTTTCAAACAGATATCGAATTTTTCCAACTGCAAGTCCCATAATCACAAGCCCGATTCCAACAGTAATAAAACAGGCGTATTCCGGTTTGGTTCCTTTCATGAGAAAACCAAGCATAACACCGCATACGCCTAACAAAGAAATTTTTATAATATCCATATTCCACCTCCAGGGTACGATCCGGCAGGTTTTTCTATAATTCAAACAATTTTTTTATACTGTCAAAAAGCTCATAAATATATGGTACGATCCAGAAAAGCACCACCAGAAGCCCTGCAAGACTGACCAGAAATGCCTGTTCCTCTCTTCCGCTGTGTTTGAGCACCTGGGAAAGTACAGAGACCAGGATCCCTACTGCAGCAATTTTAAAAATAATACTGACTTCCAAGGGTTCCTCCTTTCCCGCATCACCACATAAGCACAGCCAGCAAAATTCCTCCCAGAATCCCCAGGCTCTGATATACCTTCTGTTTCTGAGGCAGTCCGGTTCTCAAAAGCCGAATCTTTTCTCTTAATTCCTCTTCCAGAAGAGTCAGCTGTGCCACCTGCATCTCCTTGTCCAGGTATCCCAGCTTTTCCCCAAGGGAAAGAAAGCATTCCCTTTCTTCTGAAGAAAGCTTTTGCAGAGGAAGGCTTTTAACAGCATATTCCCGGAAAATAGCTTCAAAGGTAATGCCAGGCCTTTCCTTTAATCTTCCGGCAGTCTCCTCCAGAAATATTCTGTACTCTCCCGGCATTTTTTTTGCCGTGTCAGAAAATGCGTCCTCAAGAGAAGCTCCTGTACAACGTATCTCACCTTTTAGCAGCATAAGAAGCTGTGCCAGCCTTTCCAGTATTTTCAGTCTTCCGGCAAGCTCCATGCTTTTGCAAAGGCCAAGACCTGTTCCTGAAAAAATGATCAGAATGATCCCTGCTGTTTTCAACAACGCCTCCCGTTTCTGTCATAGATTCCCTGTATGGTTCCTGCGTGTTCCCCTCTGTCCAGAAAGATATAACGCTCAAATACCCGTCTTCGCACCAGGTTTTCAAAATAAGGCTGATGGATCACATCTTCAATGGAATTGCCATGAGCAGTAGCAATCACCTTGCATCCACTGTGGATCACAGCCTCTACAGCTTTAAAATCCTCTTCTCTTCCAAGCTCATCCACTGCCACCACGGCCGGAGACATGGAACGAATCAGCATCTCCATTCCCTCTGCCTTGGGACAGCCATCCAGCACATCTGTGCGCATGCCAAGGTCATTCTGAGGCACTCCCTGATAAGATCCTGCCAGCTCACTTCGCTCATCTACCACGCCTACTGTCAGCCCCGGGAATTTTTCTTTTCCGTTGCTCAGCTGACGGATAATATCACGAAGCAGTGTAGTCTTTCCTCCTCTTGGAGGCGAAACGATCAGAGTATGAGCCACCCAGTCTCTTTTTCGGATATAGGGCATTACCTCATCTGCACAGCCTACCACTTCATGGGCAAGACGTACATTGATACAGGAAATATATTTCATTCCCCGAATCTCGTTTCCATCCAGGATCACTTTCCCGGTAACCCCTACTCTATGTCCTCCCTGAACAGTAAGAAAACCCTGGCGAACCTCATCCTCATAGGAATACAGGGAATATCCGCTT
Source organism: uncultured Blautia sp. (assembly GCA_934358405.1). GTDB lineage: Bacteria > Bacillota > Clostridia > Lachnospirales > Lachnospiraceae > Blautia_A. The sequence goes on along the minus strand of CAKRKL010000002.1, from coordinate 21,302 downwards.
ATGTATTCCATGGTTTCCTTTAAATCCTCCCGGGTCACCACATACCTGCCGTCCTCATCGGTCAGAAACCCCTCCCCACCGTCATAGGTGTAAAACAAAGGTCTTCCCACTCTCAGACGTATCTCGTATATTTTGTCATAATCAAGGTCGGCATTTATCAACAGTCTGCGGATATTGCCTGCAAACAGGTTCTGAATCTGTTCTGCTTCTATCTTATATCACCTCTCAATTTTAATATATGTGGACAATCCCGGATTCATGCTTATAAGAAAGCAGATACAAAAATCTCTTTTATCCGGTTCCCGGATATCCTGATTACCTGTACTGATTTCCATAATCCTGTGTACTCTTTTGATATTCTTCCATTTTAGGAAGACTCAGCTTCAGTACCCTGTCCACTATATTCACGGACGCTGCGCTGTATGCATAGGCAGCGGATTCAAACAGCACATATAAGTCGTCCCCGTCCACAAAGATCTGTTCGATCCGTTCGGGAAAACGATAGCTGATTGCTGAATTTTCATCTACATAAAGCCGCTTATCGGATTTTTCGTAAAATACCACTCTGGAGGGCAGAATTCCAAAGGAATGGGACAAAAGCAGCTTGTCATTGTAAAAGGTCATTCCCTGAGCCTGCTCTGAAATGGTAGAATAGTCCAGAGGAACTGCCATCTCGAAATTCATTCCCAGGCCTTCATCCATAGTATTTATCAGATTTCCGTTACTGTCCACTGCATATCTTGCAATGGCACTTTCTGTATATTTGGTAAAACAGCCAACGTACAGACAGCCTTCATAAAAGGTCATAAAGGAATCCCGTACAATCCCGTAAAGACTGGCCACCTGATTTGGAACAATAGGACGCTGGCTCTCATCATAATCGTACTTTTCAACAGATTCCATAGTAAGGCTTACTGCCTGGGCAAGCTCCTCTGTATTAGAGGAATACCAAAGAATCTGATGCTCGCTGTCATAGGCCAGGCCTCCTACGTGAGGCTGTCCCGGTAAAACAATTTCTTTTATAAATCTATGTGTTTCTTTATTGATCATGTAGATCACAGAGTTGTGCTTCTTTGCATGGCAATAAGCACTTACAAAAACATAATCCTCCGTCACTGCCAGCCCTTGTGGTGTCATGGTAGTACACATAGCCGGCAAGTCACCCTCACTGGTGAGAAGGGTTCTGGTTGACTTTAATCCGGGAATAATATAGGTGCCGTATTCCCGCTCTCTTTTTCGATCCTCAAAAGCAAATGCCATCAGCTCTTCTTTCTGGGAAAGCATCTGGATCTGCCCTCTTAAATTGTAATATGCTGCCTCCTGGTTGGTAACTTTTCGCTTAGTCGGAGGTTCATTTCTTCCTCTGTATATAAACGCATATGCGCAATAAGAGCCTGCCAGGACCAGAATCATAAGCAGGATTTGGATCCAGAATAGGCAGTTTCTCCATTTTAGTTTTTTCTTCATAGTATTGTTTCTCTTTTGCTGCATCATCCTGTTATTTTGCACAGCATTCCCAATTATACTTTATCTTCTCTGTGTTTACAAGTAGAAATGTTACAAGCCGGTTTCCTCCAGAAATCTGGAGGGATCTCTCTCTTTTTCATACTGACGTCTTACATAACACAGCAGCAGCTCTTTTTTTGCACGTGTCATCCCTACATAAAAAAGTCTTCGTTCTTCTTCCAGTGCTTCTTCCAGGACTGCCTTCTTATAAGGAATACTTCCTTCGTTTACATTCATAATGTAAACTTTATCATATTCAAGCCCCTTTACCGCATGAAGGGTTGACACTACAAGCCCTTCCCTTTTACTCTCCTGTTTTTTTGCCTGCTCAGCAAGCTTTCTTGTATAATCCTCAATATATTCCTGCCACTCTTCCAGGGTTTTCATTCCTTTGGCACTCTCCTGGATCCTGTCAAGGATCTCAAGCAATTCCTCCGGCCGGATTTTTCGGTATTGGGCATACTCTATCAGATACTGCTCATATCCCATTCCTTTTCGTATGAAATTCACAGCCGCATAGGGGGACAGCGTGGAAAGTATCCGAAGGTGTGTTTCCAGGGTAGTAAGCCTGTCGCACATCCAGTCCTTATCCTTATAAAATTCCCGCAGAGAATCAAAGGAGATCACTGCAGATGTTAAGGCATCTCTTGCAATATAGCGGTTGGGACGGTTCATAATCTCCAGAAAGGTTTTTCTTGTTCTGTCTCCTGCTGCCATCTGAAGATACGCCATAAGATTCCTGCTGATCCAGTGACGAAACAGATTGGGAAGCTGTTCCTTCATGGTAAAAGGAATCTGGTACTCCATCAAAGCTCCTACAAGCCCTTCTGCTTCCTGATTCGTGCGGAACAAAACAGCTGTATCCTCCAGATTTTCTCCTGCATCCAGGCGCTTTTTCAAAAAGGCACAAACCTTCATATATTCTTCTCTTGGGTTGTCAAACTCCATCATCCGCACAGGCTTTCCCTGTTCATTTGGAGTAGAAAGCTGCTTCTGGAAACGCTTTTTGTTACAGTTTACCACATTTATGGCAGCCTGAAGCACATTTTTGGTGCATCGATAATTGATGTTCAGAAGTACTGTCTCTGCCTTTGGATAATCTTTGGTAAAATTCAGCATAATTTCCGGCTTGGCACCTCGGAAATGATAAATAGACTGATCGTCATCTCCCACAATAAAAAGATTATCTCTTGGCTTTGCCAGCATACGCACAATATCATACTGCAGATGATTGATGTCCTGGAACTCATCCACCATAATGTACCGGAACTTGTTTTGCCATGCCGCCAGAATATCCTTTCTCCTGTCAAACAGCTGGTAGCAGCAAAGAAGCATATCATCAAAATCCAGCTTCCGTCTGGCGCGAAGGGTTTTCTGATAGCCTGTGTAAATCTGACGGAACACATCATCCGGACAACAGGAAGAATAATAATGATCCAGAGCAATCCGGTTTCCTTTGACCACACTGATTTCCTTTGCTATCTCTTCCTGGAAATCTCCTTCCTGAGCCAGCTCCTGACCATATTCCAGAGTCATTTCCTTCAGAATGGTGTATTTCTCCTCCTCAGACAGAATGTTCCCGGCTCCAAGGCCGTAAGCATGCTTCAGGATTCCATAAAAAACACCATGAAAGGTTCCGAAGGTGACATCTGTGGCAGTCTGTCTTGTAAATTTCAGAAAGCGCTCTTTCATTTCTTTTGCCGCAGATCTGGAAAAGGTCACAACAAGAACAGAGGATCCGGGTATTTTCCCCTCACCAGTCATATATGCAGTTCTTTCAACGATCACTGAGGTTTTCCCCGAACCGGGGCCTGCCAGAACCATCATAGGTCCTGACAGGTGAGCGATTGCTCTTAATTGAGATGGATTTCTTTTCATTACAGATTTTCAAGCTTTTCAATAGCTGCATTTACGCGGCGGATAGTCTCATCCTTGCCGATGATCTCCATGATCTCAGTTGCGCCGGCCGGAGTCATCTGCTTGCCGGAAACAGCTGTACGAAGCGGCCACATTACATAACCGTTCTTGTAGCCTTTCTCCTTGACAAATTCACTTAAGGAAGCAAAAAGCGGATCATTTGTATAATCCTCCTGCGCCTCCAGAACCGGAAGGACCTCCTTAAGTACAGTAAGAGAGGACTCTTCATTTGTTTTCATTTTCTTGTGGCAGTACATAGATGCATCATATTCCGGAACAGCCTCAAAGAAATCAATTAATGCCGGAATATCCGGGAAGGTCTCAATTCTGGTCTGAACCATTCCTGCGATCTTTCTGAAATTAAAGTCCTTTGTAAGAACCTGCTGCATGTATGGAAGTGCTTTCTCATAAAATACTTCCGGATCCATTTTCTTAATGTACTCGCCATTCATCCAGCGAAGCTTATTAATATCAAATACAGCCGGAGATTTGTTGATATGATGATAATCAAATTTCTCAACCAGCTCCTGAAGGCTGAAGATTTCATTATTATCTGCCGGACTCCATCCAAGAAGTGCAACATAGTTTACAATTGCTTCGGAAACAAAGCCCTGTTCCAGAAGATCCTCATAGGAAGAATGACCGGAACGCTTGGACAGCTTGGCATGTGTCTCATCAGTAATCAACGGGCAATGTACATAGGTTGGGATTTCCCATCCAAAGGCTTCGTAAATACGATTGTACTTCGGAGAAGAGGAAAGATACTCATTGCCTCGTACTACATGGGTAATTCCCATAAGATGGTCATCTATAACATTGGCAAAATTATAAGTAGGATATCCATCGGATTTGATCAGGATCAGATCCTCCAGTTCTTCGTTGTTTACTGTAATATCTCCGTAAATTACGTCATGGAAGGTAGTAGTTCCTTCTGTCGGCATATTAAAACGGATTACGTGCGGCTCACCTGCCTCCAGACGGCGCTGTACTTCTTCTTTGGAAAGTCTCAGGCAGCGCTTGTCATAGATTGAGATTTCCTTACCTGCAACCACGCGCTTCATGCTCTCCAGCTCTTCCTTCTGGCAGAAGCAGTAATACGCATCTCCCTGCTCTACAAGCTGCTTCGCATATTTCAGATAAATTCCCTGTGCCTGACGCTCACTCTGTACATACGGACCGTATCCGCCATCCTTATCCGGTCCCTCATCGTGAAGAAGACCTGTCTTAGCCATAGTACGGTAAATAATATCAACAGCGCCCTCTACATAACGCTCCTGGTCTGTATCCTCAATACGGAGAATGAAATCTCCGCCTTCATGCTTAGTGATAAGATATGCGTATAACGCTGTTCGTAAATTTCCAACATGCATTCTGCCTGTAGGGCTTGGTGCAAATCTGGTTCTGATCTTAGCCATAATACTGATTCTCCTGTTTCTTTATTTTAGCTTTTCATATTTTCAAACGTACTCTAATATTATATACCTAAAGCTTTGAAAATGTCTATAGGGTTTCCCTTTGGAAATTCTTCCTTTTACATAAAAAAATCCCCCCGAAGCATATACGCCTCAGGGAGATCAGCACCCGCAAAAATTATGCGTCGATTCCTTTATCTCTCAGATAATCGATAACATCACCAACTGTATTCAGCTCTGTAAGCTCTTCTGCCGGAATCTCAATGTTATACTCATCTTCCAGAGCCATAACAAGCTCGAAGAGGTCAAGGGAATCTGCTCCCAGATCATCCTTAAAAGAAGTATCTGCGGTAATTGTCTCTGCGTCGCAGTTAAGCTGCTCTGCGATCATTTCACTCATCTTTTCTAACATTATTCGTTCTCCTTTTTAATAGCTCAAAAACCGGCTTCTCTGCTGCCGTATCTCATACACTGCGGAAAGTATATAATCTGGTGACTCATTTGTCAAGAGAATTATAGGATAAATTCCGGTTCCTGAAATTTAATCTGCCTTGCTACGCTCAACGCCAACCCCATCTCTGCCATCAGAAATAAAACAGAAGTTCCTCCATAGCTGATAAAAGGCAGGGTAACGCCTGTATTAGGCATAATATTCAGCACAACTGACACATTCATTATGACCTGAAGTGAAATATGCACAAATACGCCGCTTACCAGTAAAGAACCGAACATATCCGGTGCATTCTGGGCAATAAAAAACAGTCTGTATAAAAGATAGCCAAACAGTGCCAGAACCATAATGGCACCAAAAATACCAAGCTCCTCACAGATAATGGAAAATATCATATCGTTCTGTGCCTCCGGCACGCTTCCAAGCTTCTGAATGCTGTTTCCAAGCCCTCTTCCGAAAAAGCCGCCGGAACCAATGGCATAAAGTGCCTGCAGAGTCTGATATCCATCTCCGCTTGCATCTGATTCCGGATGAAGCCATATCTGAATACGGCGCAAACGGAAGTTATCGGTTTCCCCTATATGAGAAACAAAATACACCACTATGATTGCCAGAACAGCAACAGCTGCTGCCGTCAGAATAAACGGCTTGGTCTTTGGATGAGCAATAAATACCAGTCCGACTGTAATTCCCAAAATAATAATAGCTGTACTTAAGTTATCCGTAAACTTGTATGCCAGAAATGCCTGAACGCCTCCTGCCCCGATAAGAAGCATGGTTGCCTTCACTGTTTTCACCTGTCTGCCCATCTTCACAATAAGATAAGACAGGCTGATGATCACTGCAATCTTGGCAACCTCCGCAGGCTGGAACTGAACTCCAAGCTTCAGCCATCTTCTGGCACCGTGTGAGGTTACTCCAAGCGGTGACTTAACAAGTATCATCAGTACAGCAGCCACGATATAAGTAATCATAGGAATCTTCTCCAAGAGATGATAATCAAAATAAGACTCTATAATTGCCATAAGAAGACAGCCTATACAATAAAGTGCCTGCCTCTTGAAATAATACATGTCATCTCCTTCATTCACCTGTGCCATGTAGGAGCTTGTACTATAAAGCATAATAAGACCAAAGCACATAATCAGAATAATCACCGCTACCAGATTAAAATCATAGTAGTCTGATTTTCCGATTTTCAGTGCTCTCCGGATTCTATAGGCAAGGCTGTGTTTCTTCTTTGCCGACCGGACACCTGTCTTTTTCTTTTTCGCAGCATCCATTCAATCACCTGTTCCTGTCTCTTTCTATATCTTACTTTTTCCATTTCCTGATTTGTTTCATTATAGCAGACTCCTTTTTGGGGCGCAAGAGAGGATGAAAAAAGGAGCAGGATCATCTCCTGCCCCTTATATTTTTATATTTCTTCAGGATCAGTCTTCGCTTCCATCCCCAAAGCCTTCGGTCTCAATAATAAACTTAACATTTCCACTCATAGAATCATCTCTTCCTGTGAAAGATGTATAAGCAGCATCATCAGACTGAATTGCCTCCAGGCGGTCCAGAACACTCTGGAATTCATCCTCCATGGTATCTTTCAATTTCTTAATACCATCTTCATAGAATTCCTTCTGTCCATCTTTCAGGTCTTTTGCTCCGTTGTTCAGATCCTTTGCGCCATCCTTCAGATCCTTTGCTCCGTCCTTCAGATCCTTTGCTCCGCTCTTCAGATCACTTGCTCCACTGTCCAGAGTCTTTGCTCCGTTCTTTAATGAACCTGTTCCGTCTTTCAGAGTCTTGGCTCCATCATTCAGGTCCTTTGCTCCGCTCTTTAATGAGCTTGTTCCATCCTTCAGCGTAGCTGTTCCGCTTACCAGATCACTGGTTCCGTTCTTCAGATCACGAGTACCGTTATTGACACTGTTCGCTCCGCTTCTTAACTGAGTAGCTCCGTTTCTCAGATCAGCAGCTCCGCTCTTCAGCTGTGCAATGCCAGCCTTTACCTGGCCACTTGCTGCTGCCAGAGTGCCAGATCCGCTTACCAGATCGCTGGTTCCTGAAGCAAGCTGTGCTGCTCCGCTGTTCAAGGATGCACTGTTGGATGTAAGCTGATTTGCTCCGCTTCTAAGTGCCACACTATTTGCTGCAATTGTACCTACTCCTGTTACCAGCTGGCCGGTTGCCTTGCTGATAGAGCTAAGTCCACTGTCAAGACTGCTCTTTGCACTCTTAAGAGTAGAAGCACCACTAAGAAGAGCATTTGCGTTTGCGTTATCCTCACCCTGAAGTGCGGTAATTCCGTTTGTAATACTGTCTTTATTCTTCAGAAGCTCATCTGCACCTGCTGTAAGCTGATCTGCTGCTCCAGATTCTGTCAGCTTCTTATAGCCGGCCTGAAGCTGATCATTTCCTGCTGAAATCTGTTTTGCACCTTCAGCCAGTTTGCTTACATCAGCAGCCATTGTAGAAAGATCGCCAAGTCCTGCAACCAGATTACTTACCGCCGCCAGACTTTCTTTTACCTGATTTCCACCCTCAGTGAGCTGTGCTGCACCTGTTGTAAGCTGACTCTTGCCAGTCTCTTTAAGCTGTGCAAGTCCGCTGTTCAGGGAAGCTGCGCCTGTACTTAAGCCAGCTGCTCCGGAAGCTGCACTGCCTGCTCCGTCTGCAACAGATGACGCACCGGAAATCAGTTTGTCAGTTTCACCCTCCAATGTGCTTACAGAAGAGGAAGCTGCAGAAGAAACGCTGCCTGATGCACCATCCAAAGTATCTGCAATTGCATTCAATGCAGCCTGAACATCTGCACCATTTGTTTCAGCTGTTGCAGATACCTGTGACTGTGCTGCAATATTGCTGAGTTCGCTCTGGGCTGCTGAAGCATTGTCCGCTCCACTGTACAGCTGTCCTAATGCACTGTTGATCAGTGCTGCTGTATTTTCATCCAGAGCAGAAGTATCAATGCTTTCCAGGCTTGAAATTGCACCGTTTACAGAACCGGAAACAGCACTGATCGCACCGGAAGCTGCACTTGTGGACACACCTTCGGACTGAACTGCAACACTTGTCTGAATCTGAGATGCTGCATCACGAATGCTCTGTGCGGAAGCTGTCATTGCTGAAGATGCACTTCCGCTGATCTGATTGATAGCATAAGTGGTACCCTCTTTCAGACTTCCAAGTCCGTTCTTTACCTCAGCTGCTCCTGCTGCAACTGCGGCTGTTCCATCAGCCAGAGTCTGTGCTCCGTCTGCAACGCTCTGTGCCCCGTCTGCTGCCTCGCCAACCTTTTCCACATACTCAGTAGTACCTGCCGCCAGAGTATTGGCACCATCTACATAAGTATTCAGGCTTTCTACCATCTTATCAGGCTGAGCCTTCTCTACATTCTCAGCTACATCTGATAATTTAGTGGCTGCCTGGCTGATTCCGGCTGCTGCCTCGTTAATTCCGGGAGCCAGCTGTCCGACTCCTTCTACAAGGGCAGTAGTTCCTTCCACATAGGCCTTGGTTCCCTCAGCCAGTGTTCCTGCGCCTGTCACATAAGTATTTACACCGTCAGTCAGCTGTGTTGCTCCATTTACGTAATCAGTAACGCCATCTGCCAACTGATTTCCACCGGCTACGTACTGGTTTACACCATCTGTAAGCTGCTGCATTCCTTTATTATATTCTGTAAGACTAGAATTTACAGTATCTACTCCTGCTGTATAGCTCTGAACACCAGATGCCAGTGTATCTACACCACTTGTATACTGCTTCACACCGCTCTGCAGTGATTTCGCACCGCTGTTCAGCTTGGAAGCACCGTTCTTTGCACTTGTAACGCCAGCATCAAACTCATTATAGCTGGATGCCAGTGTACTTGCTCCTCCATACAGGGTTCTGGTTCCGTCATACAGAGTCTTGGTTCCGCTATACAAAGAACTGGTTCCCGAGTAAAGCTGTCCGGCACCTGTATTTAAAGTCTTGGCACCATCTGAAAGCTCTTTCGCTCCATCATCCAGATCTTTCGTTCCATTGTACAAGGTTCTTGTACCGCTTACCAGATCTCTGGCTCCATTATCCAGATCCTTACTTCCATCGTAAAGTTCTTTTGTTCCGTCCTTCAGGTCGCTTGCTCCGTCATAAAGTGTTTTGGTTCCATCATAAAGTGTTTTGGTTCCATCATAAAGGTCCTTGCTTCCATCAAAAAGCTCCTTGGAACCGTCTACCAGCTTCACTGCTGCATCATCCAGTTCATTCAGGGAATCCTTAAGATCATCCAGATCTTCAGAGCTCTCAAGATCCAGACTGCTGAGAAGGTCTGTCACTGCCATAGTGAAAGTGTTCCCCATAGTGCAGTCTGTTACGTCAGCTTCCATTGTAAAGCCTTCCGGAATATTGATCTTATCAGAAAGGTCATCCTTCAGATCCAGACTGTCCTTTAATCCAGGTACTGCAACTCCCACAACCATTTCTTTATTACCGTCAGAAACAACTTTACCGTTATCAACTGTAACATTTGTAAAATTGTCAGAAGAAAGCATCATTCCTGTCACCATAACAAACGGGGAATAAACCTCCACATTTTTGCTATCCACTTTTACGCTCTTCTTTGATTTATTGGTGTAGGAAACCTCCATGCGAAGATGTCCGCTCTTTCCGGCAAGCTCTTCCGGGGTAATTTCCTTATCATCCAGATAATATTTGATTTTCATATCAACAGGAAGCTCCTTATTAGAGGTTCCCTGATAATAAATATCGCTGTTGTCTGTATTCCAGGTAACATTTTCACCATCCTGGGTAAAGGTCTCATCACCTTTCACGTTCTTGATTCCCTCCAGATCAGATACGTCGGATACCTCTCCGTCTGCTGCACCGGAATTCTTAAGCCAGTCAGATACGGTAATATCCTTCACATCACCCTCTGCCGTGGCATTTACATATACGGTTTCTTCCTTGGAAACTGCATTCTTCGCATCCTGCGTTGCTGCAAGAATCGGAGTAGTTCCAAGTACAGCAGCCATTCCGGCAGCCATGGTAGCATTCAGAAGCTTTTTATTTCTATTCATCTCAATACAACTCCTTATCAAAAATCAGTTAATCGCAGCTGTTCACTCTGTACCCAGCAACGGTTTGTCATCTCTTAACCTATGAAAGTTATACAACAAAACTGACCAGTAGTCAATATCTGTTTTTTACCCAAATCTTTTCCGTTTTTGATATTGACTTTTGGTCATTTTTGTTTAAAATAAAAACTAAACAAACGTAAACCGTACACAATAAGGAGGAACAGGCATGGGAAAACTGGAGTTAAATAAAATGAGAAAGAAAAGCGCTCTGTATAACACAGCCTTCGAACTCTTTACCACCAAAGGTCTTACCAAGACTACCATCTCCGATATTGTGGAGAATGCGGGAGTGGCAAAGGGAACCTTCTATCTTTATTTTAAGGATAAATACGATATTCGCAATAAGCTGATTTCTCATAAGGCAGGAGAGCTTTTCTCCCAGGCGCACGATGCACTGGCACAGACAAACATTACCGGATTCAATGCACAGCTGCATTTTCTGGTTGATAATATTCTTGACAGACTGGAAACAGAAAGCAATCTTCTTGGTTTCATTTCCAAAAACCTGTCCTGGGGTGTCTTTAAGGATGCTTTTCAGGAGCAGGCAGATGATGAGGATTTTCCTTTTTTCCAGGAATATCTGAATCTTCTTGATCAGTCTGATGTACAATATGATTCTCCGGAGCTGCTTCTTTTCACTATCATTGAACTGGTAAGCTCCACCAGCTACAGCTGTATTCTTCACTCACAGCCGGTCTGTCTTGCCCAGTACAGACCTTATCTTCACAAAACCATTGATTGTATTTTGCAGGCATTTGCACACGATAGCCAGCCCTCACTCATTTCTGTTATTAAGGACTAAGGAGAACCTTCATATGAAAGAAAAATTGTACACCATTCCTCTTATGGATGCTTTCAAGGCAGAGGACGAATGTCCTTTCTGCTTTGTGGAGCGCCAGTTAGAACAGCATACTATGGATTTTGTTCTCGGCCCGGGAGCCTCTTACATGGAAGATGATGTGCGTACCGAGACAGATAAGATGGGATTTTGCCGCACTCACTACAAAAAAATGTACGATTATGGTAACCGTCTTGGAACCGGACTGATTCTAAAGACCCATTTTCAGTACAAAACAAAGGAGCTTCATGAGCAGATCAAAATGTTTGCCCCGTCTAAGACATCTGTTTTTTCCCGTTTTAAGAAGGGAACCTCTGATACAGCTTCTTCCAGGACTTCCATTGGTGCCTGGGCAAAGGAACAGGAACAAAACTGCTATATCTGCAATTATTATAAAGACACTTACGCCCGTTATCTGGATACCTTTTTTGAGCTTTTCAAAAAGAATCCGGAATTTCTGCCTCTTTTGAAAAACTGCAAGGGCTTTTGTATTCCACACTTTGGAGATCTTGTGGAAACCGCAGAAAGCACATTGTCTGATAAAGAAAAGAAAAGCTTCTATGATATTCTTTTTCCTATGATGGAGCAGAACATGCAGAGGCTTTCTGATGATCTGGACTGGTTCTGCGACAAATTTGATTACCGCAACAAGGACGCCGACTGGCGCACCTCCAAAGATGCCCTCCCCCGCGGCATGCAAAAGGCAGCAGGAGGCTATCCGGCAGACCCACCGTACACTATGGATAAATAAAAGAAAAACCGCCAGCTGTGCATAAGAAGCTTTATGCGCAACTGGCGGAAAAATTATAAAACGTCAAAACTTTCTCCAGGTATCTCTCTTAAATAAAAGTAACAGAGGGAATACCTCAAGTCTTCCAGCCAGCATGTCAAAAATCATCACCAGCTTGGAAATATAAGAATAGCATCCGAAGTTTCCGGTGGGACCTACTGCCCCAAGACCAGGACCGATGTTATTCAATGTAGCTGTAATAGCGGTAAAGTTAGAAACCATATCCAGATTATCTAAACTGATCACCAAAAGAGAGGTTGTAAAAATAAGAATATATACAAACAGGAACATGTTTGTAGCTCTTACTACCTCATGAGGGATCGCCTTGTTATCCATTTTAATCTTCTTAACTGCATTTGGATGCAGGTAAAGCTGCAGCTCCTTTCGTGCAGACTTGCACAAAATCAGAATACGTGAAACCTTAATACCGCCTCCTGTACTTCCCGCACAGGCTCCTACAAACATCAGGATTACCAATATGGTTTTGGAAAATACCGGCCACACATTGAAATCCGTTGTTGCAAATCCGGTTGTGGTAATAATCGAGCCAACCTGAAATGCTGCCTGCTGGAACGCTTTGCCAAAGCTGGTAAACATCCCTCTTGTATTAATAGCAATGGCAACAATCGCCAGGCCGATAATTCCAAGGTAATAACGAACCTCCTCGTTCTTGGCTGCCTGCAGTACTTTCCTGGAAAGAAGAAGATAGTAGGCATTAAAATTGATTCCAAAAAGAATCATAAATACGGTGATCACAACCTGATTGTATGTGCTGTAGCTGGCAATACTGTCATTCTTAATACCAAAGCCTCCGGTACCTGCTGTACCAAAGCTAAGACATAAGGTATCAAAAACCGGCATGCCTCCCAGGAGAAGAAAGATCATTTCCACCACTGTAAGTATGATATAAATAGTATAAAGAAGCTTGGCTGTAGACTGAACCTTTGGCACCAGCTTGCTTACAGAAGGTCCCGGGCTCTCTGCTTTCATCAGGTTCATGTGATAGCCTCCGGTCAGCGGCAAAAGGCAGAGAATAAATACAAGAACTCCCATACCGCCAATCCAGTGGGTAAAGCTTCTCCACAGCAATATACAGTGGGAAAGTGACTCCACATCAGAAAGAATGCTGGCTCCGGTTGTTGTAAAACCGGAAACTGTTTCAAACAATGCATCCACCGGATGGGGAATACTTCCTGAGATAATAAAGGGAAGGGCGCCGGCAGCACTAAGCACCAGCCAGCTAAGAGCAACTGTAACAGCACCTTCCTTGGCGTGGAATACCTTATTCTTCCTTTTTTTTCTGGTAAGCGGGATTCCGATTGCCAGACAAATAAGCATAGTAATCAGAAACGCCACTCCGTCCTTTTCCCGGTAAACAATTGCTGTAATTCCAGGCAGAAGCATAAAAACGGCATTAATATTAAAAATCCAGCCAAGAATATAAAAAATCATGGAATAATTCATGTCCGGACTCCTTTACTTCTCAAGAATATCATTAATGTCACGAAGACCTCTGTGGGTGGTAACAATTACCACACGGTCACCGATTTCCAGTGTATCATGTCCTCGTGGAATGCGAACACTTCCGTCTCTGTAAAGACAGCCAACCAGAAGATTCTTCTTCAGATTTAATTCCAGCAGTGTCTTGCCCACAATGGGAGAGCTATTGCAAATCTTGAATTCCAGGGCTTCTGCCTTTCCATCCAGAATATGGTACAGTGTTTCCACATTGCTTCCGATAGAATTCTGAGTTGCTCTTACATACTGCAGGATATAGTCGGCTGTAATATATTTCGGATAAATTACACTTCCGATATCCAGATTGTCAATAATATCGTCATAGGCAAGGCGGTTTACCTTGGCTACAAGCTTGGCATTTGAAATGGTTTTCGCAAAAAGTGAAAGAAACACATTCTCTTCATCCATGTTGGTAAGGGCTACAAAAGATTCTGCATTTCCAAGTCCCTCTTCCAGAAGAAGAGATCTGTCTGTGCCATCTCCATTTATGATAGTAGCATCTCCAAGCTCCTCGCTTAAAAACTCGCAGCGATTCTTATCCTTCTCAATTATCTTCACCTTGATCTTCATAGCAAGAAGTGCCTTGGCAAGATAATAAGAAATGGTTCCTCCTCCTACGATGATGGTATTCTTCACCTGATTGGTCTTAAGACCGATCTTCTTGAAAAATGCAGCCGCATTCTGAGGTGTAGCAAGAATAGACACCATATCTCCATTTCGGATCGTATTGGTACCTCCAGGAATAGTCGTATAATCTTTTCCTTCAATAGCACAGAAAAGAATATCTGTACGAAAATGCTCTGTAATTTCCTGAATACTCCTTCCATCCAGATTAAATTCCGGCATTACCTTAAATTTCAGAAGCTCTACCTTACCTCTTGCAAAGGTATCGATCTTGATCGCAGACGGAAAACGCAGCAGTCCTGAAATTTCCTGTGCAGCTGCCAGCTCCGGATTAATGATCATGGTAACTCCAAGTCTCTCCTTGAGAAAACCGATTTCCTTGCTGTAAATAGGATTGCGCACACGGGCAATGGTATGACAATGCCCTGTTTTCTGGGCAATCAGACAGCAAAGAAGGTTCATCTCATCTGACACAGTGACTGCAATCAGAATATCTGCTGTCTCGATTCCGGCCTCCATCAAAGTATTGATACTTGCACCGTTTCCCACAACACCCATAGCATCTACTTCGTCCGTAATCTCCCGGATAGTGTCTGCATTGGTGTCGATCAGGGTTATGTCTGTATCCTCTTCCTGTAATTGCACCGCAAGGGTACGTCCTACTTTTCCGCACCCGACAATTATAATTTGCATAGTTCCTCCAAATGTATAAATTATACTTTCATAATCAGTGCTATTATAGCACTACTATATGCTTTTGGAAATAGTCATTTTCTTACAGTAAATTCCGTTATAATTGTACGAAATCCCAGCATGTTCAAAAACGTGCCGGGATTTCTTTTTTCCGTATTTATTATTTTGCTATACTTTTTTCAAATGATCTCACGGATTTTGTCTGTAAGAGCATTTGCCAGCTGCTCATGACCTTTTGCGGTCAAATGCATAAAATCAATATTATTGGGTGATGCAGTAACAGCTTCGTTGGCATCCAGATAATAGCAGCCTGTAAGCTCTGCAATAGCCTTGTATTGTTCTCCAAGACCTCTTGATTTCTCTGCGCAGCCAGCTCCCATGGTTCCGCGCACTGCCGAATGCTCATATTCATCGCCGATATTCTGTGGTGTCACCACAAGAATCCTGGGCTTTTTGTCGCGCCAGCAATCCGCTACTGCAATTGCCTTCTGTATCAGTCTTTTCATTCCCAGACCGATACATGCAGCTGAAGCACCAAAGCGTTCCTTCGTATCGTTGGTTCCCAGCATAATTACCAGAAGATCTACCGGTTCATGACTCATAAGGCAGGGATAAATATAATCCAGCCCGGAAAGTCCTTCAAACAACGGATCCTGAAAGCATGTCGTTCTGCCGCTTAAGCCTTCCTCAAGCACAAGATAATCCTCTCCCAGATTTTTCTGAAGGAGGCATGTCCATCTCTCATTTTCGTCAAAGCGTCCGTCATTCATGGCACAGTAGCCATGAGTGTTAGAGTCTCCAAAGCATACTATATGTTTTTTCATCGCCTTACCACTCCTTTGTTTCATCCACAGCCTTTCGAATGTCATGATAAAGCTCCAAAAGCTTCGGATCATCTGTAGAAACCGGAAGGAACGGAAGTCTTGGATCTCCCATAGGGCATCCGTCTAAGGTAATGATTCCCTTTACAGCACCGTGCATAGATGGGAAGCTGCACAGACGGTAAATAAGTGGTGTTACGATTTCCTGAAGCTCTGCTGCCTTTTCCCATTCGTGGCGATAAATCAGCTCATCCATCTTCAGATAGAGCTCCGGCATTGCACCATAGGTACCGCCGATTCCTGCATCAGCCCCAAGAAGACGTCCTGCCACAAACTGTTCGTCCGGTCCGTTAAATACAATGAAGTCTTTACCACCGGCATGTTTGAATCTGAGAATGTCCTGCGCCGGATCAGAAGAGCATTTTACACCTGCAACTCTTTCGTTTTCCAGCATTCTGTTAAATAAATTCATGGAAAGATTAAATCCGGTAAGCTGTGGAATATTGTAAATAAAGAACGGAAGATCTGCTGCTTCTGTTATCTTAGTCCAGTGCTGGTAAACGCTTTCCTCGCTTGGACGGTAATATACACATGGAACGGCTGATGTGGCAGCTGCCCCGATTTTCTCTGCATGGGCAGCCAGAATACAGGAATGTCTGGTATCCGGGCATCCAACATGAACGATAATATTCATATCCTTGCCCACTTCATTTACGACTGTCTCTGCTACCAGCATTCTTTCTTCTGTATCAAGAAGAAAGCCTTCACCTGTGCTTCCGCATACATACATCTGCTTTATTCCCTTATCCCGGAAATACCTGCACACTGCCTTTACAGCTTCTACATCCACACTGCCATCTTTTTTAAAAGGAGTATTTAAGGCAACTGTTACATTTCTGAATTTGCTTACATCATATTTTGACATAATCCTTCCTCGCTTTCTCTTATCCCCTGTTTTCTACTGCTTTGATAAAACGTGCGGCAATCTCCAGCGGTCTTGTGATCGCACCTCCCACTACTACTGCAAATGCACCTGCTTCCAGCATTTTCACAGCTTCCTCAGGCGAGTGGACCCGGCCCTCTCCGATCACAGGAATATCCAATGTCTGTGACAGCTTTGTCACAAGCTCATAATCCGGTCCCTCCAGCTTTGGAGAATGGCTTGTATAACCGCTCATGGTAGTACCCACAATATCCATACCCAGCTTCCACGCACGTACGCCCTCTTCATACGTGGAAATATCTGCCATCAGAACTGCATCCGGATATTTGTTTCTTACTTCTGTGATAAACTCTTCCACTGTTTTGCCATCACCGCGCTTCATATCTGTACAATCCAGTGCGATCACATCAGAGCCAGCTTCCACCAGCTCATCCACCTCTTTCATTGTAGGTGTGATGTAGCTTTCAAATCCCGGATATTTGATTTTGATCAGTCCGATCACAGGGAGTCCTGTCTCTTCTTTGATTGCAAGTACATCCCGGATACTGCTTGTGCGAATCGCCGGAGCACCTGCCTGTTTTGCAGCTCTTGCCATCAGATACATAATGGATTTCTCTTCCACATAAAGTGGTTCTCCCGGCACTGCCTGACAAGATACGATTACTTTTCCTTTAATACTGTCAAAAATTTCTTGTTTTGTCATAAGTGACTCTCCCTTCTGCTGCCTGAGCCTTATCAGCCTTTTACAGCACCCATTGTAATTCCTTTAGTAAAGTATTTCTGGAAAACAAGGAATACCACAATAATCGGAACTGCTGCAAGAGCTGCTCCGGCCATAATAAGACCAAAGTCTGTTGCATTCTCAGCCTGAAGCTTGGCAATACCAAGAGAAATCGTAAGATTACTGATGCTGCTCAGCATGATCAGCTGCATAAAATAATCGTTCCAGGAATTAATAAATGTAAAGATTGCAAGTGCGCCAACACCAGGCTTGATCATGGGATAGGCAATTGCTGTAAATGTTTTCCATTCATTCGCTCCGTCTATCTTGGCAGCTTCCATCATTTCTCCCGGAATCCCCTCTCCAAACTGCTTGATCAGGAAAACTCCAAATGGCCAGCCTACAATAGGAAGTATAACTGCCCAGATTGTATTATACAGATGAAGGGCAGACATTTCGCGAAGCAAAGGAATCAGGATAACCTGTTTCGGAAGTGCCATTGCACATACGATCAAAGTAAACACAACCGAACGTCCGATAAAGCGTTTCTTCGCCAGTGCATATCCGGCCATAGCTGCGGTGAAGCAGGTAAGCAGCATAGATACCACTGCCATAAAAATTGTGTTTAAAAGCCAGCGGACTGCAGCCGGAACGATTGGTCCTGCAAAGGACTTATCTGTAAATGGCAGCCCGATTTCCCATAAGGGTGCTGTCTGTCTGCTGAAAAGCTTCTGGTAATTTGCCGAAACCCATTCTTCCGGCCACCACTGAGGTGCCGGTGCATTGATTGCCATACTGGTCTTAAATGAGCCTGTGATAATCCAGTACAGAGGAAATGCAAATCCGATTGCAAGCAGTGTTATTACAATAATGGAAAATACACGATAAACTTTGGAACCTGTATTTTTTTTGTTTTTCATTTGCTTCTCCTCCTTTCTCAGTCTGATTTTGCCACCTTAAACTGAATACCGGACAAAATGGCAATTGCAATGGCAAGAACTACACCCATTGCGTTTCCATATCCATAGCGGTACAGCTTAAACGCAGTATGATAGATATAGTACATGATCGTATCTGTGCTGTGATTCGGACCACCGCTTGTAAGAAGCTGGATCAGGGCAAAGCACTGGAAGCTGTTGATCGTTGTAATAACCAGAATATAAAGTGTTGTTGGCTTAATCTGCTGCCATTTGATTTTCCAGAAGCACTGAAGCCTGGTAGCGCCATCAACTTCAGCAGCCTCCACAAGACTCTGGTCCACATTATTCAGTGCCGAAACATACAATACAATGGGCTGTCCCACGGAAGTGGTAAGAAGAATCAGAATGATACATCCAAGAGCGTACCTTTCATCTCCCAGCCAGTTAATATTCTTATCAATCATTCCCGTAGCTTTTCCCACATAGTTGAAAATGCCGTAATAATTGTTAAACATCCATTTCCATACAACAGTAACTGCTACAGAGCCTGTTACTACAGGAAGATAAAAAATGCAGCGAAAAACAGAACATAACGGACCGGTTAAATTATGGATAACAGAGCTTACCCACAGTGAAAAAATACAAACCACCGGAACAGAAACTACTACAATGATGATGGTATTTCTAAGAGCGCCAAGAAATACCTTATCCTGAAACAGTTCTATGTAGTTTCCAAAACCGATAAAAATATCCTCTCTATTCATAGTTGAATCAAAGAAACTGGTAATAACGCACTGAACCATCGGATAAATGACAAATCCAAAAAAGAAAATCAGGCTTGGAAGCATAAATGCATATCCCGCAATGGTTTCTCTTCTTACCAGAGCCTTTGACATACGGCTTTTGTTTGACACGTTGTCTCCTCCTTTTTTCAAAAAAACACCCTTCCCGCACGAAAAATACAGGAAGGGTGCGTGACTTTAGTTGCAAAGTCTTTTTAATTGTTGATCGTATGATGTCGGGGCAAAAGCCTCCAACCTGAATACCTACAGATTATTTCGCTGCTGCAGCATTTGCTGTTGCTACGAATTCATCTACAGCTTCCTTCACATCTGTGCCGGAACCGATCTGCTGAAGCATGTTCCACCATGCAGTACGAGCTTCTGCCCATCCGCCAACTACCTGATAGTAGTCACCCATGTACTGGATAAATGTAGAATACTCAGTCATCAGCTCATCGCCTTCGTAGATATTTCCAAGGTCTTTTACCGGCCAGTAGCTGGAAGCCTTAACACTCTCTACTACCTGTGTCTCATCGTTTGCCATAAAATCGATAAATGTCTTGGAAGCTTCAACCTTAGCTTCATCACCATTATCAAATACACCAAAGCCCCAGATACCGCCGCAAAGCTGTGGTTTGCCATCCTCTGCCGGGAATGCCATCGGAAGTACGTCAAAGCTTAAGTTCTCAGCATTATTCTTCTCCTGTGCAACATTCCAGCAGAATGCCATTGCAAGTGTACCGTTGCAGAAAAGATTGATTTCATCTCCGCCTGCGATAGAAGCATCAAAGTTGATTCCATCCATAGAGGAAAGAAGTTCAAGAGCTTTAATGTTCTCTTCGCTGTTAGCTGTGTATTCAGTATGCTCCGGATTCGTAAAGGTTCCGCCGAAAAGATTGTTTACAAGTGCTCTTGTACCCTGGTCACCGCCCTGTCCACTGCAGTAAACAGCACCAACATTCTCCTGACCAAAATCATAAACTGCCTTAACTGCCTTCTGGAAATCCTCTGCTGTCCAGGTACGTGTCTCTTCGTCAATATACTGAAGCGCATCAGCCTGCTCGAAAATGTCTCTATTGATTGCCATTGTATGAGCTGTCATACAAAGCGGATACTCATAAAATACGCCGTCGTTATTCTGGCATGCAGATTCTACTGAATCATAAATGGCTTCTTTCGCTTCGTCTGTCCACAGATCGGAAAGATCTGCCATAAGTCCTCTTGCTCCCCAGTTGGCAACCAGACGCTCCGGTCCTTCCAGAACAATATCAGGAGCCTGTCCGCCTTCAATGGCTGTATTGATCTGATCATCACCATTGGTATAATCAAGGTACTCAACTGTTACATTAATTTCAGGATGAGCTTCATTGAAATTAGAGATCATCTGATCAACAACTGTTGAATCTCCCCAGCTTCCTACCGGATATGTCCATAATGTAATGTCTGTGGTATCTCCGCCTTCTGCTAAAACGTTCACAGCATTTAAGGAAACTGCCATGCTAGCTGCAAGTGCAAGTGCCATAACTTTACGGAATTTCATAAATAAACCCTCTCTTTCTTACCTTACCTTCTTCATAAATATTTGATTGTTTTTGCCTGATTCAGTAATGTGAAATATGTTCCCCATCGATTTTCTGATAGCGCACCAGCTAAATCTACATGTTTCACATATTTGATGCAAAATTTCGCCCCGGGTTTGTGAAATCTCGCTAATGATTATGGTTGTATCATACATTCTTTTGTGCTGTTTGTCAATATATTTTTAAAATAATTTTCATTTTTATTTTATCATGAAAATTATTTGCATTTTTTGAGTTGCAAATGAAATTTTCTTTTGTTATAGTTATGTTTAAAGATATCATTTAAATAAAAGAAATGAGGAATCCGGTTATGAAAACAATGGTTCTTGATATTGGCGGAACTGCTGTCAAATCCGCAATTGCAGAGAAGGGAATACTGACTGATATCCGCGAAACACCCACCCGCGCTTCTCTTGGAGGGGAGCATGTTATGGAGCTTGTCAAAGAAATTATCTCCTCTTATAAAAGAAACTGGGATTTTTCCAAAATCGGAATCAGTACTGCCGGACAGGTAAATCCTGAAACAGGAAGCATTATTTATGCCAATCATAATATTCCGGGATATACAGGAATGCAGGTCAAAGCAATCCTGGAGAAGGCTTTTCGTGTCCCTGTTTATGTAGAAAATGACGTAAATGCAGCAGCTATCGGAGAGGCGCATTTCGGTGCCGG
>CAKRKL010000001.1 GCA_934358405.1 uncultured Blautia sp. | reverse complement strand
TGCGATAGTGGCGTAGTTGGTAACGCGCGACCTTGCCAAGGTCGAGACCGCGGGTTCGAGCCCCGTCTATCGCTCTTAGAAACCAGGAACTTAAGTTCCTGGTTTTTTTGTGCAACAGACAATTACTCTGTAATATTCCTGCTACATAAAAAACGATGTTTCCGGTGCTGCAAAAATGTTTATGCCACCTCATCTTCAGAATTGATGATTTCGTAAAAGCTGAGCAGATACAGACCACTAAGCCCTACCAGGGCATAGATGATTCTGGAAAGCCAGCTCATACTTCCGAAAATCAAAGCTACCAGGTTGAAATTAAAGAATCCGATCAATCCCCAGTTGATTGCACCGATTATAGTAAGGGTAAGGCAAAAGCATCTCAGAAATTTATTTCCCATAAGTCACCATCCTTTCATATATATAGTGTTTCCTCTTCTTTGCAAAATATGTATAAAAAATACGCGAAAATCTTTTGATAAGATTTTCGCGTACAAAGCTTCCGGAGGGCGTTTTGAAGCTGCTACTGAAGGGGGAGTGTCTGCACAGCAGTAACTCCTGTATCAAGTCCGAATGCATCAACAGCCTGCAAGGTAACAGGACTCATGTCCTTAAGAGAAAAAGCCTGACATACATTCACAGTTTCTCCCGGCTGGATCTCTTTCATAAATGCATCAATAGCACTGTCGCTATCAGCAGGAATGGCTGCTTCAAGAGCTGCGCCGTTCTGATAAGCTGTTAAATTTACATCAACCATTGCGCTGGAAGCACCAGAGCCGTTGTTTGTGTAGTCATAGTAAACAAGAAGACAAGGATCCTTGGCAAAATCTGTGGAAACTACATTTCTGGTATAATGAATAGAAAAACGGTCATTTGAAAGATCAATGGTACCATCTGAAGCAGCAGGAGTCTGGGCAGCTTCAGAGGAAGAAACATTCGCTTCGTCGGGGGAAGCCTGTAAGGTCTGGCTGATTTCATCCTCCACGCTTTTGAAATTTGCGGACATGATCTTTACTGTTTCATCATCCAGAGAAGTTACTTTCCACTGGTTGTCTACCCGGATCATAGGATAGGTGATATCTGTTTCGCTGAATTTATCTTCCAGACTGCCGGATTTTTCATTTAAGATAGCGGCAAGCTTTTCCTGTGTCTCCTCTTCGGTAAGGCTTTCGCCGGAAAAAGCGCTGGAAACGATCTGGCGAAGAAATTCAGTAACAGTTTCCCGGTAAATGTCAGAGCCGTCAATGTAACGGATGCGTGCTGTAACTTCTGCAGTTCCATCCTGGAAACTAAAACGGGTCTTGGTGATAGACCAGGTCATTTTGGCATTGATAGATTTAAAGAAACCTTCGTATGCAGTATTTCGCACATCTGCGTTGTCAAGGGCAGATAGATCCCCGCTTTGAAGATGGGTCTGCATGGCTTCAAAATCAAGAGAATGTATTGCAGTAAGAAAAGTCTCCAGCTCCTTAGCAGGCTGACTTCGTTCATAGAAATAATAGCCTGTTCCGGCTCCAAGCCCAAGAATGAGGGCAAGCAGGAGCAGAATACGGATGACCTTCCCCTTTTTTTTCTTTTTACGGGAAACGGACTGTTGGTCAAAAGTATTTACTTGTGATTCTTTCATATATCCTCCTTTTGATTTCGCTTTAAGCTACATTATAGTATACTCCCGGATTTGTGTCAAAGCATTTGTCTTATGGACAAACGGCGCAATCATATTGCTGTAAATCAGAAGAATAGCGGTTTTCCAATAGTGGAAAAATAAGGGCATATGTGTTATACTGAGAAAAAAGGAAAGGCGGAAAAGCTATGAGTGCAAAATATGAGGCTTACATAGAATCAGATGCAGATGGCCTTGATATTTCCGTTCTGGCCGTAGTACCGGAGGAGAAGCCTTATCGGGGGATTCTGCAGCTTGTTCACGGCATGAGTGAATATAAGGAGCGCTATCTTCCTTTTATGGAATACATGGCCAAAAGAGGCTATGTATGCGTGATCCATGACCACAGAGGCCATGGGAAAAGTGTTCGTGCCATGGATGACCTTGGATACATGTATGGAGGCGGTGCGGAAGCTATATTGAAAGACATTGAAGCTGTAAATCGGGAAATGCACAGGCAGCTTCCGGATTTGCCATTGATTTTGTTTGGACACAGCATGGGGTCTCTTGCAGTCAGAGCATTTGCCCGTGACCATGATGATTGTATGGACATGCTGATCATTTGCGGCTCTCCAAGTAAAAACATGGCAAGACCATTAGGGGAGGCAATTGCACATGTGGAAAGCGCTGTCTTTGGTCCAAAGCACAAAAGCCGTGTGATCGAGATGCTGTCTTTTGGCGGCAATGTAATACGTTTCCGTAAGGATAAGAACTGTACCTCCTGGGTATGTGCAAATAAGGCAGCAGCCCAGGAATATGCGGATTCAGAGCTGTGCGGATTTACTTTTACGGATGATGGATATCTGGCCCTTTTTGAGCTGATGAAGCGGGCGTACGACGTAAAACACTGGAACTGTACGAAACCAAAGATGCCTGTGCTTTTTGTAAGCGGGGCAGATGATCCCTGCATGATCAATGTGAGACATTTTGCAAAAGCAGTGCAGGATATGCGTCATGCCGGATATCTGGACGTAAAAGGAAAGCTCTATCCGGGAATGCGTCATGAGATTCTCAATGAAACAGATAAGAAGAGAGTCTATCATGATATTGCATTCTACATAAAGAAAAAAGGATTCTGATAACAAGACAAATTCAAAGCCCTGCATAGAAAAAACTGTTTGGTGCATAATGATGATATGTAAGAATAAATTGCAGAACGGAGATTTCTATGGTAAAAAGAGGCTGGATTTTGTTGCTTATCCTGCTTTGTGTGGCATTTCTTATAAGCTGCGGCAAAAGCACAGAGCCAGATGAAGCAAAAGGAGAATTTGTAAAAACAGAAAGGGAAGGGAACCTTAATGGTTACCCTTTCTTTTTTTGTCACAAAATATGTAACGGTACTGCTTGAAAATACTGCAAACGTAAAAGAATACAACACTACCCTTCTGAAGTTTAAAAAGTTACTTGCCTAAAGTAAAAATAAGTGCTATAATCTCTGCATATCTTATTAAAAAATGAATCCTGGTCAGAAATTGAAGTAAGGAAAGATTTCGTCCGGGAAGGTAAGGAGGAAAAATGGGAAAGTACTTTGCAAAAAGACTGGGAATGGCAATCCTGACTATCTTTTTGGTGGCCTGTCTGACATTTCTGCTGATGAATGCAGTACCAGGAAGCCCATGGCTCAGTGAAAAAACCCCTTCTGAGACGACACTTGCAGCACTGAATGCCAAATATGGATTGGATAAGCCAGTATATGTACAGCTATTTATGTATCTGAGAAATATTCTTCATGGTGATTTTGGTGTATCTCTTAAGATGCAGAAGAATCGCGCAGTCCTTGATATTATTGTGGATATGTTCCCTGTATCTGCCAAAGTCGGTGCGCTTGCACTTCTCTGGGCGATTCTGGTGGGGGTACCCCTTGGATGCCTTGCAGCATTTAAGCGAGGCAAGCTGACAGACAGTATTCTTCGTGTTATCTGTACACTGGGAATTTCCATGCCAAGCTTTGTTGTGGCATCTGTTCTTTTGGTTACACTTACAGGAAATAATGCATTGAATCTGTTTCCGTCTATTTTTGACCCGTCACAGGGATGGCGTGCTTATGTGCTGCCTTGCTTTGCCCTGGGATTTTATCCTATGTGCTATACAGCCCGTCAGACACGTTCAGCTATGCTGGATTCTTTGGGTCAGGAGTATATTAAGACAGCCCGTGCCAAAGGTCTGAAAAACAAAAAGATAATTTTTAAGCATGCCCTTAGAAATGCCCTGATTCCGGTTATTACATATTTAGGACCACAGGTGGCTTTTACCCTTTGCGGTGGTTTTGTTGTAGAGAGCGTTTTCTCTATTCCAGGACTTGGACGTTACTTTGTACAGTCCATCCAGAACCGTGATTATCCGGTTATTATGGGAACAACCATTTTTCTGGCAGCATTTATTATTCTGATGAACCTGGTTGTAGACCTCCTCTATAAGGTGGCTGACCCGAGAATCAGCCTTACGAAAGGAGGAGAATGATCATGGCAGAGGATAAGAAAATCAAGAAATGTCCGGTAAGCCTTCAGCCGGATATCGAGACTCTTCTTCAGGAGCTTACTCCGGATGATTTTACAGCTGCATCCAGACAGGAGAAGGACGATTTCATTCAGGACCGCCAGAGTGTATCTTACTGGAAAGACGCCTGGAGAAGACTGAAAAAGAACGTGGTAGCTATGGTTGCACTTGGTGTGATCGTGTTCCTGTTTTTATTTGCTTTTGTTGGACCTCTTCTGATTCCATATGGCTATGATGAGTTCAATAAGGGTGCTGAGAACCTTTACCCATATCACTATACTTTAGAAGATCAGCAGCGTGTGAATGATGAGATTGCTGCAAGAACTCAGTCTGATGTGGTCGATGTAGATGAGATGATCGCACAGGCGAAGGCTGAAGCAGAGAAAAAAGGTGAGAAATTTACCAAGAAGGACGAAGCCGTTATCCGTGCGAAGGCAAAAGTTGCTGCAAAGCCGGCAGATTCTTCTTCTGAAGATCAGAACGTAGATGAGGATTCTGTCCGTAAGGAGCTTGGAATTAAAAAGCATATTTTCGGCTATTCCCAGGCTGAGCTTGAGCGTAAAGCAAATGGGGAAAGCGTATTCCCTCATGTATTTGGTACTGATATGTATGGCCGTGACATTCTGGTCCGTGTTATGTATGGCGCCAGAGTTTCCATGTCCGTTGGTGTGTTTGCCGCTATCCTGGTACTTGTGATCGGTGCTCTTTACGGAGCAATTTCCGGTTATTGCGGCGGTAAGGTTGACGCAGTGATGCAGCGTATTGTAGAGCTTATTTATGCGGTTCCGGAGATGCTTGTTGTTCTTCTGATCGCAACTGCACTGAAGCCGATCCTTACTGACTATGTAAACTCTGCAGGAACCAGTCCTTTGAAATCCTTTGTTAATGTTCTTGGACCTAATCTGATTTCCATGTTCATTGCCTTTGGTCTTCTGTACTGGGTAACCATGAGCCGTATTATCCGCGGTCAGGTGCTTCAGCTGAAGCAGCAGGAATATGTAACCGCAGCCAGAGCACTTGGCGCATCGGGCGGCAGAATCATTCGTCGCCATCTGCTTCCAAACTGTATCGGACAGATCGTTGTTACTACCTGCCTGCAGATTCCTTCTGCTATTTTCCTGGAGTCCTTCTTATCCTATCTTGGTGTTGGTGTCTCTGCACCGCTTCCAAGCCTTGGCTCCATGGCAACGGATGCACTAAGTGGTATGTACACCTATACTTACAGATTGATCGTGCCTTCTGTGATCCTGAGTATTATGATTCTTGCCTTCAATTTATTTGGTGACGGTCTTCGAGATGCTCTTGATCCGAAGCTGAAGAAATAAGAGAGGAGGAGAAAAATGTCTGAACAGAAAAATAAATTATTGGAAGTAAAAGACCTGAAAGTCTCCTTCTTTACTCCTGCGGGAGAGGTAAAGGCTGTTGGCGGTATTTCCTATGATCTTGATTATGGCGAAGTTATGGGCGTGGTTGGAGAATCCGGTTCTGGAAAGAGCCAGGAAGCATATTCTATTATGGGGCTTCTTCAGTCACCGGGCAAGGTAATCGGAGGCTCTATCACCTTCGAGGGAAAGGATGTCCTTTCTTTTTCAAAGGATGAAATGACTGCATTTCGCGGAAATAAAGTAGCGATGATTTTTCAGAACCCCATGACCTGCCTGAATCCGGTTTACACCATTGGAAACCAGCTGGTTGAGGCTCTTCGTGCCCATGATAAAAAAATCAGTGCAGAAGAAGCACAGAAGCGTGCTATGGAAATGATGGAGCTGGTAGGAATCAACAATGTAGAGAAGCGTATGAAGCAGTATCCTCATGAGTTTTCCGGCGGTATGCGTCAGCGTGTAATGATTGCTATGGGACTGATCTGTCATCCTCAGCTGCTGATCGCAGATGAGCCTACCACAGCACTTGATGTTACCATTCAGGCTCAGATCCTGGATCTGATGAAGAATCTTCAGAAGAAAACAGGAATGGGAATAATCTTTATTACACACAATCTTGGTGTTGTTGCAGACATTTGTGACAAGGTATCTGTAATGTATGCAGGTAAGATTGTAGAGCAGGGACCTGTAGATGATATTTTCTATAAGCCTGCTCATCCATATACAAAAGGTCTTCTTCGTTCTATGCCTCGTGTTGATGCCAAGAGCTATGAACGTCTGATTCCTATTGAGGGAACACCGGTTGATATGCTGAATCCACCGGAGGGATGTCCGTTTGCTCCCCGCTGTGAGCACTGCATGAAGATCTGTCTGAAGAAAATGCCTCCTTACGTGGAAGTGGGCGAGAAACATCGTTCCGCCTGCTGGCTTCGTGTTCAGGAGCTTATGAACAAGGAGGAAAAATAATGGCAGAAGAAAAGAAACTTCTTGAAATTCAGAACTTACGAAAATATTTTCCGGTAAATGGTGCAAAGGGACCGGTGGTACAGGCTGTACAGGATGTTTCACTTTTTATCAATAAAGGAGAAACACTTGGTCTTGTAGGAGAATCCGGATGTGGAAAAACAACACTTGGAAGAACCATTCTTCGGTTGTATGAGCCTACCGGAGGAAAAATTATTTATGATGGGGAGACTATATACGATAATCCCCTTGATAAAGACGGCAAACCTCTTGGGAAAGCAAAAGCTGTAAAAATGCTTCCATACAGACGAAAAATGCAGATTATTTTTCAGGATCCGTCTGCTTCTCTTGACCCACGTATGACGGTCGGTGAGATTATCGGAGAAGCAATCGATATTCACAAGCTTGCCTCCAGCAAAAAAGATCGTGCTGATATGATCAAGGAGCTTCTGGCACAGGTTGGACTTAATACAGAGCATGCAAACCGTTATCCCCATGAGTTTTCAGGCGGCCAGCAGCAGAGGGTTGGTATTGCCCGCGCACTTGCGGTAAAACCGGAATTCATTGTGTGTGATGAACCGATTTCTGCGCTGGATGTTTCAATTCAGTCACAGGTAGTAAATATGCTTGAGGATATGCAGGAGCAAATGGGATTGACCTATCTGTTTATTGCACATGATCTTTCCGTTGTCCGTCATATTTCAAACAGAATTGGTGTTATGTATCTTGGCTCCCTTGTGGAGCTTGGAGAAAGCTATGAGCTAAACAGACATCCGATTCATCCTTATACGCAAACACTGCTTTCTGCGGTTCCGGTACCGGATCCAAAGCTTAGCAGAACCCGAAAACGTATTATTCTGGAAGGGGATGTACCAAGTCCTATGAATCCGCCAAGCGGATGCAGCTTCCATACCAGGTGTCCTTATGCTACCGAAAAGTGTAGCCAGGAGACTCCTGCATTCAAGGAACATGAGCCGGGTCACTGGGCTGCATGTCATCTGCTGGATAAGTAAATCATAATTTTGGTATTAGGTTTTCCATAAAGGAGAACTGCTTAATACATGCGTCGATTCTCATTTCTCATGCGGCGCGAAAAAGCAAAAAAGGAGGAAATGTAATGAGAAGAAAATTTATGTCTATGGCACTTACAGCAGCTATGGTAATAAGCATGGCTGCAACACCGGTATTCGCTGAGGATACAGCAGCTGACGAAGGATTTAACCTGAATCTTTGCATTGCATCTGAACCACAGACTATTGACCCGGCACTGAACTCTGCTGTTGACGGAGCAATTATGTGCAACCATATGTTTGAGGGCCTTGTTAAATGGGTAAATGATGGTGAGGGAAATGCCATTACAGCTCCTGGACAGGCTGAGTCCTGGGAAAAGACAGAGAACGAGGATGGTACTGTAACTTACACAGTTAAGCTTCGTGATGGAATTAAGTGGTCTGACGGACAGGATGTAACAGCTGGTGACTTCGTTTATGCATGGCAGCGTCTTGCAAATCCTGAGACAGCAGCAGATTACTGCTATATGATCGATATGGTTCAGGGATATGATGCAGTTGCAGACGGAAGTGCAACACCGGATACCCTTGGAATTAAAGCAGTTGATGATAAGACTCTTGAGATTACTCTTACTTATGACTGCCCATATTTTGAAGAAATCATGGCATTCCCGGCAACCTTCCCGGTTCGTCAGGACATGGTTGAGGGAAGTGACAACTGGACATTTGATCCAAGCACTTATATTGGCAATGGACCTTACAAAATGACAGAGTGGTCTCATAACGCTTACATTTCCATGGAGAAAAATGAGAACTACTACGATTATGACAATCTTGGACCGGATACCATTAAGTTTACTCTTCTTGATGATAACAACGCTATGCTTAAAGGCTACAACAACGGAGAGCTTGACTTCATCGAAAACCTTCCTGTAGATGAGATCCCGACATACCTTGCTTCCGGAGAGCTTGAGATCGGAGACTATCTTGGAACATATTATGTATGCTTCAATACAGAGGATGAGGTATTTTCTGACCCGAATATCCGCAAAGCATTCTCACTTGTAATTGACCGTAACTACATTGTAGAGAACGTTTCCCAGGCTGGTGAGGTTCCGGCTGACGGATATGTTCCGAACGGTGTAAACGATGCAGCTGGTGCAGGAAGTGATGATTTCCGTACAGTAGGCGGCTCTTACTACAGCATTTCCGAAGAGGATTATGAGAAAAACTGCGAAGAAGCCCGTCAGCTTCTTGCAGATGCCGGATATCCAAACGGCGAAGGCTTCCCAACTGTAGAGTATCTGTACAACACAGCTGATAACCACAAGAAGATCGGTGAGGCTCTTCAGAACATGTGGCAGACAGAGCTTGGCGTAACTGTTAACCTGAACAACCAGGACTGGAACGTATTCCTTCAGAACAGAAAGGATGGTAACTTCCAGATCGCACGTAACGGCTGGATCGCAGACTACAATGATCCTTGCTCCTTCCTGGATATGTGGTACACAGACGGTGGAAACAACGACGCTCAGTACTCCAACCCGGACTATGATGCAGCTATCGATGCAGCAAAAGCTACCTCCGATCCGGCAGAGCGTATGAAAGCATTCCACGAAGCTGAGGATATCCTTATTGGACAGGACAGCGTACTTGCTCCGATCTACTTCTATACACAGCCATACATGCTCAATCCGGATATTGACGGTATGTACTACACACCACTTGGATACTTCTTCTTTGGATATACAAGCAAGAAATAATCTGGGTAAATACAAGATCTTGTATCAGACGCAAAATACAGCAGGCATTCGGAAAAAATTCCGGATGCCTGTTTCGCATGATTAGAAACTATAGCATTAAGTTCTGAAAAAAGTGTGATAGGAATCCGGTTTTATTTATATTGACCGGGTATGCATGAAAGCGGTATAATAGACAAACAATGGTTAAATAACGACGCACAGGAGGAATACATGATGAGAGCCAGTGGTATTTTGTTACCGATATCCAGCATCCCTTCCAATTATGGAATCGGATGCTTTTCTAAAGAAGCATATATTTTTGTAGACCAGCTTGCAGAAGCCGGACAGAAGTTCTGGCAGATTCTGCCCCTTGGACCTACCGGATATGGAGACTCTCCCTATCAGTCCTTTTCTACATTTGCGGGAAATCCATACTTTATCGATCTGGAAGAGTTTATCCAGATGGGGCTTCTGACTGCACAGGAGTGTGAGCAGTGCGACTGGGGGGCAAGCCGCAGCTATGTGGACTATGAGAAAATTTACCGCTCCAGATTTGCCCTTCTTCGCAAAGCATATCACCGCTTTTACCAGTTGGATACCAAGAATGCCAAGCTGCAGCTGCTTCGTGAAGAGATGGAAGAATTTGAGAAGGAACAGGGCTTCTGGCTGGAAGATTACTGCCTGTATATGGCAATAAAGGACAGTCTGGACGGCATTGCCTGGAACGAGTGGCCGAAAGCTCTTAAGACCAGAGAGCCGGAAGCACTGGCAAATGCAAGGGAAGAACTGAAGGAGGATATCAGCTTTTATGCATTTGGACAATTCTGGTTTTATCGTCAGTGGAGCCAGCTGAAGAAATATGCCAATGACAGAGATATCCGGATTATCGGAGACCTTCCGATCTATGTTGCTTTTGACGGTGCAGATGCATGGGCAAATCCTGATATGTTCCAGTTTGATGAGAATGCAGTACCAGTAGCTGTAGCAGGATGTCCGCCAGATGCTTTTTCTGCTACCGGACAGCTTTGGGGAAATCCTCTTTATAATTGGGATTATCATAAAAAAACAGGCTATAACTGGTGGACTCTTCGTATGTCCCACTGCATGAAGCTGTATGATAAGGTCCGCATCGATCATTTCCGTGGCTTTGATGAGTACTGGGCAGTTCCCTATGGTGATGAGACAGCAAAGAACGGAGCGTGGGAGAAGGGACCTGGAATTGATCTGTTCAGAGTACTTGAACAGAACATTTCCAATCTGGATGTGATTGCAGAAGATCTTGGATTTCTTACAGACAGCGTAAGAGAGCTTCTTTCTGATTCCGGATATCCTGGTATGAAGGTGCTTCAGTTTGCATTTGATGAAAGCGGAGAAAGTGTTTATCTGCCATTTCGTTATGATAAAAATTGTATTGTTTATACAGGCACGCATGATAATGAAACTACCAGGGGATGGCTGGAGGGTCTTTCCCAATCTAATCTTGCTTATGTGAAACAGTATATTGCATGTGAGGATAAGGATGCAGATGAATGTGTCTGGGGGCTGATCCGTGCAGCACAGTCAAGTGTGGCAGAGCTTTGTGTAATTCCTCTTCAGGATTATCTCTGTCTTGGAAATGAGGCGAGAATGAATACGCCTTCTACACTGGGCGATAACTGGAAATGGCGCCTTACAAGAAATCAGATTACGGATAAGACTCTTAAACGGATTCTTGCTGTAACCAGATTATACGGAAGAACCAGGGAGAATAAGGAGAAATGAAAAAACTGCTTAGATTTCTGAAGGGTTATGAGAAGGAGAGCTTTCTGGCACCCTTGTTTAAAATGCTGGAGGCTACCTTTGAGCTTATTGTACCTTTAGTTGTTGCTAATATTATGGACATTGGCATTAAGAATCAGGACAAGGCCTATATCTGGCATCAGTGTGTGATCATGGTACTGCTTGGCGTGATCGGACTTACATGCTCACTTACTGCCCAGTATTTTTCTGCAAAGGCTGCCATGGGCTTTAGCACTGCGCTTCGCAGGGAAATGTTTGCCCATATCAGCAAGCTTTCCTACAGAGAACTGGATATACTTGGAACCCCTACACTTGTGACAAGGATTACCAATGATGTAAATCAGGCACAGACAGGGGTCAATATGATTCTTCGTCTGTTCCTTCGCTCTCCTTTTATTGTGCTGGGTGCAGTGATCATGTCTTTTACTATTGACTGGAAAATCGGCCTGATGTTTTTGATCTCAGTGCCTCTTATTTCTGTTGTAATTTATGGAATTATGAGAACTACGGTTCCTATTTACAAAAAAGCCCAGTCTTCACTGGACCGTATTTCCCTGATCACAAGAGAAAACCATGTAGGTGCCAGAGTGGTAAGAGCCTTTGGCAGGCAGCAGGAGGAGTATAGAGAGTTTTCCAAGACAAATGATGAGTATACAAAAGTGCAGGTGACCGCAGGTAAAATTTCCGCTCTTCTGAATCCTGCAACTACTGTTATCATGAATTTTGCCATAATAGGAATTCTTTGGTACGGAAGTAAGGAGGTTTCCATAGGAATTCTGACCCAGGGAGAGGTAGTTGCACTTGTAAACTACATGAATCAGATTCTGATTGCGCTGATTGCACTTGCAAACCTTATTGTGGCAGTTACCAAGGCTATGGCATCGGGTGTGCGGCTGAATGAGGTTCTGGATACACAGCCATCTCTTACAGATAAGGGAAGCTGTGCGCAGCAGGAGGATGCAAATGCACCGCGGATTGTTTTTGAGGATGTAAGCTTTACTTATGCTGGCAGTAAAGAGCCTGCACTTTCACATATTTCCTTTACAGCAAAGCAAGGAGAGACCATTGGTATCATTGGAGGTACTGGATGTGGTAAATCTACACTTGTGAATCTGATTCCCCGTTTTTATGATGCAACAGAGGGCAGTGTAAGGATTGACGGAAATAATGTAAGGGAATATCCATTTTCCCAGCTTAGAGGTAAAGTTGGAGTGGTGCCCCAGCAGGCTGTTCTTTTTAAAGGAACGATTCGCGATAATATGAAGTGGGGCAAGGAGAATGCCTCAGAGGAAGAAATCCAGCGTGCACTTTCTATTGCGCAGGCAAGTGATTTTGTAAACAAAAAGCCCCAAGGACTGAATACTATGGTAAGTCAGGGAGGAGCGAACCTGTCAGGCGGTCAGCGCCAGCGCCTTACCATTGCAAGAGCACTGGTTGGAGAACCTGAAATCCTGATCATGGATGACAGTGCATCCGCACTTGATTTTGCCACAGATGCAGCACTTCGCCATGCAATCCGTGAAGAAACAAAAGGAATGACGGTATTTATAGTTTCACAGAGAGCGACCTCTATTAAACAGGCAGACAAGATACTGGTTTTGGACGATGGCGAGCTGGCTGGCGTTGGAACACACAAAGAACTTATGGAATCCTGTGAGGTTTACAGGGAAATCTGCCTGTCACAGCTTTCTGAGCAGGAGGTGAACCGCTGATGGGAAAGAATAAAGATACAATGAAAAGGGTGCTGAAGTTTATCAGTCCTTATAAAGCAAAGATTGTTATTATGCTCCTGACAGCGCTTGTCACAGTTGGATTTACTTTATATACTCCCATTCTTATCGGTAATGGAGTGGATCATATTGCAGGTCCTGGAAATGTGAATGTGTCAGGGCTTCTTAAGGTACTTGGTACCCTTGCAGTAATCGTTGTGGGAAATGCGTTTTCTCAGTGGGTGATGAATCTTCTGACAAATCAGGTGACCTACAGCGTTGTTCAGGATGTAAGAAGTCAGGCGTTTGCCCACCTGCAGGAGGTTCCCATCTCTTATATGGATGCCAATCAGCCGGGTGATATTTTAAGCCGGATTGTATCTGATGTCAGCCAGTTCTCTGACGGACTTCTTATGGGCTTTACACAGCTGTTTACAGGTGTGCTGACTATTTTTGGAACCATTGGATTTATGTTGTCCATCAGTGTAAAAATTGCGGTAATCGTTATTTTGCTTACTCCGATTTCCCTGTTTGTAGCGAGCTTCATTGCAAACAGAACCTTCCGTATGTTCCAGGAGCAGTCAGAAAAAAGAGCCGAGATGACTTCCATTGTGGAGGAACTGGTTGGGAATCAGAAAATCGTGCAGGCTTTTTCTTATGAGGAGAGAGCCAATGAGCGCTTCGGAAAAGTAAATGAGGAGCTGCGGGTTTGCGGGATTAAGGCTATTTTCTTTTCCTCCATTACCAATCCGTCCACACGTTTTGTGAATGGTCTTGTTTATACCGCAGTGGGGATTTTTGGCGCGTTTACAGTTATTAAGGGCGGCATGACAATCGGACAGCTTACCAGCTTTCTTAATTATGCCAACCAGTATACCAAGCCGTTTAACGAAATTTCTGGTGTTATCACTGAGCTGGAGAATGCCTTGGCATGCGCAAAGAGATTATTTGATTTTATTGATACTCCGGCACAGGAACCGGATGCACCGGATGCAGTGGAACTCAAAAAAGCAGACGGCAGGGTGAACGTAGAGAAGGTTTCATTCTCCTACAAAAAAGAAACCCCGCTTCTTACAGATATTTCCATTGACGTTAAGCCGGGACAGAGAATTGCAATTGTAGGCCCGACAGGCTGTGGAAAAACAACCATGATCAATCTGCTTATGCGTTTTTATGATGTGGATAAGGGACAGATTCTGGTAAGCGGTCATCCGGTAAAAGAACTGACTCGTGACAGTCTGAGAAGGAATTTTGGTATGGTTCTTCAGGAGACCTGGCTGAAAGCCGGAACCATTCGCGAGAACATTGCTTACGGCAAGCCGGATGCTACTCTTGAGGAGGTAATGGAGGCTGCCAGACATGCACATGCCCACAGCTTTATCAAGCGTATGCCAAATGGCTATGATACGGTGATCTCAGAAGGCGGAGGTAATATTTCCCAGGGACAGAAACAGCTTTTATGTATTGCCAGGGTTATGCTGATGCATCCTGCAATGCTGATCCTGGATGAGGCTACATCCTCTATCGATACCCGTACTGAGGTAAAGGTACAAAAAGCCTTTGCTGAGCTGATGGAGGGAAGAACCAGCTTTATTGTAGCTCATCGTCTCTCAACCATTCAGGAAGCAGATCTGATTCTAGTAATGAAGGATGGAAATATTATTGAGCAGGGCAGACATGAGGAGCTTCTGGCGAAAAAAGGCTTTTATGCAAACCTTTATGAAAGCCAGTTTGCCATTTCATAAGGAGGAGCGATTATGGGAAATTCCGAAAATACAGATGAGAGCAAACTGACAAAGAAAAAGAAAGGCGAAGTCCCTATGAGAACTTGCCTGCTGATGATACTGGCCGGTGTCTACGTGGCGTATCTTGGTGTGTCTCTTTGCATAAATGTGATAAAGGGTGTAGAAGGCAGCAATCCGGGCTTTATGGTGGCTGGAATTGTGTTTGTTGTGCTGGGCGTGGGATTTGTTATTAATGGAATCCGGGGAAGCCTGAAAATCAGTAAAGCACAAAAAGAACAGGAAACTATCCAGAGTATGCAGCCAGAATCCGAAGAGAAGGATGCAGCTTCTGACATTGCTGATTTCGGGAGAGAAGCAAGCACTGGCAAAAAGCTGTCTATCGCAGAACGCGCCAATCTGGTAAGCCGGTTAGGAGATGACCAGGAGGACGGGAAAGAGGCGTAAAAATATATTGCTTTAAAAGAAGTATGAAAAAAGAGGAAAGCTTCCATGATTGTGTGGAAGCTTTCCTCTTTTGGGGCTAGATCGTGTTTAATGACGCTAGAACTTGCTTAATGACGCTTTCGCCGGCGTTTTTTGCTGGCTGGATTATGGGTAGTGGACCAGCAGAAAGCCTGTACCAGCAGGATTCCAATAGTAGAACCGCAGCTGTCAATACATACATCTCTTACAGCAGGACCCCGCCCGTCTACAAAAGACTGATGATATTCATCCAGTCCTGCGAATCCCACACAGACTGCACCTGCTAACAGAATCAGCCAGATTCCTCTCACCCCGTATACATAAAGGGGAAAAGAAATTGCAATGGCGAGAATACAGTACTCTGTCATGTGAGCTGCTTTTCTTACATAGAATTCGATGGAATGTGCAGCCTGGGTAAGCTCTGTTTCAGTTTTGTTTTCGCTTAGAACCTCGTTCTTGGTTTCTACAATCTGGTAGCTGACTTCATAGCTTAGGGCTCCGGACACCTCCCCTGTCTGGGCTGAAAATGAATAAATCAGATACATGATTATAATTGCAGGAAGAAAAGAAAAAGGCTTCAGTAAATGGATTAAAATTTTCTTCATGGGGTTTACTATAACATGGGAAAAGTGGATTGTAAAGATAAAGAAAGGTGGAGAATCTTGTTAATTCAGCAGAAGTATGTTAAACTTATGAAACAAAACAAGTGCAGGAGGCCAAAATGAGCTTAGCAGATAATATATTTATAGATATGTGTAAGGATGTAATTGAGAATGGAACCAGCACAGAAGGTGAGAAGGTGCGTCCGGTATGGGAGGATGGCACTTCAGCTTATACCATCAAGCGTTTCGGAGTGGTAAATCGCTATGATCTTAGAAAAGAATTTCCGGCGCTGACCCTTAGAAAAACTGCCTTGAAAAGTGCCATGGATGAGATCCTCTGGATCTGGCAGAAGAAATCCAATAATATTCATGATCTTCACAGCCATATCTGGGACAGCTGGGCGGATGAGAACGGTTCTATTGGAAAAGCTTACGGCTATCAGCTGGGAGTGAAGCACCAGTATAAAGAAGGAATGATGGATCAGGTAGACCGTGTCCTTTTCGATCTGAAAAATAATCCGTACAGCCGTAGAATCATGACTAATATTTATGTACATGAAGATCTTCACGAAATGAATCTATATCCCTGTGCTTATTCCATGACCTTTAATGTGACAAAGGAGCCGGGGAAGGACAAGCTTACACTTAATGCTGTTTTGAACCAGCGCTCTCAGGACATTCTGGCTGCAAATAACTGGAATGTATGCCAGTATTCCCTGCTTTTGATGATGATTGCCCAGTGCTGTGATATGGAGGCCGGAGAACTGGTGCATGTGATCGCAGACTGCCATATTTATGACAGACATATCCCGGTAATTAAGGAGCTGATTTCCAGAACCCCTTATCCGGCACCAACTGTGAAGCTGAATCCGGATGTGAAGAATTTCTATGATTTTACTACAGATGATCTGATAGTAGAGAACTATCAGACCTGGCCGCAGATCAAGAATATTCCCATTGCAATTTGATAAATGATGAAGGAGAACAAACAGAAATGAAAATTATTGTAGCAGCAGACAAAAACTGGGGAATCGGAAAAGATAATAAGCTTTTGGTAAGCATTCCGGCAGATATGAAAATGTTCCGCCAGGAGACAACCGGAAAGGTATGCGTTATGGGAAGGAAAACACTGGAAAGCTTTCCGGGAGGGCTTCCTCTTAAGAACCGCACGAATATCGTGCTTACCCATAATCAGAATTATAAGGTAAAGGACGCTGTTATTGTTCACTCCATCGAGGAACTGATGGAAGAACTGAAGAAATACAACGCAGAAGATGTATACTGTATTGGTGGTGATACTATTTACAGGCAGCTTCTTCCTTATTGTGATGTGGCGCAGGTGACAAAGATTGATTTTGCATACATTGCGGACAGTTATTTCCCGAATCTGGATGAAGATCCCCAGTGGCAGAAAGCGGCAGAGAGCGAAGAACAGACATATTTTGATCTGGAGTACAAATTTGTTCGCTACGAGAGAAAAAAATAGTTATGCAGCATATGAAAAAAGTCCGGCACTTTCAAAAATGAAATTGCCGGACTTTTTCCGAATAAATTATTCGATAACCTTCAGCCATCCCTCAGGAGCCTGGATGCGGCCCATCTGGATTCCGGTAAGGGTTTCATACAGCTTCTTTGTAATCGGTCCCATTTCGTTCATGCCGCTTGGGAAACAGATTTCCTTTCCGTGGTCAACAATTTTCCCAACAGGAGAGATAACAGCAGCAGTACCGCAAAGACCGCATTCTGCGAAATCTTTTACTTCATCAAAGTATATTTCTCTTTCCTCTGCTTCAAGACCAAGGTATTCTTTGGCAACATAAATCAGGGAACGGCGTGTGATAGATGGAAGAATACTGTCTGATTTTGGTGTTACAACCTTGCCATCCTTTGTTACAAACAGGAAGTTGGCACCACCGGTTTCTTCAACCTTAGTACGTGTTCTGGCATCCAGATACATGTTCTCATCAAATCCGTTCTTGTGGGCATCTACAATTGCATGAAGACTCATTGCATAGTTAAGACCTGCCTTGATGTGTCCGGTTCCGTTTGGTGCAGCACGGTCAAAGTCACTGACACGAATTGTAATTGGTTTGGCACCACCCTTGAAGTATGGCCCAACCGGTGTTGTGAATACACGGAACTGATATTCATTAGCCGGCTTAACTCCGATAACAGCATCACTTCCGAACATGTACGGACGTACATATAAAGTAGCACCGGAGCCATACGGCGGAACATATGCTGCATTGGCCTTGACTGTCTGAACAACTGCGTCAATAAAACGCTCCTTTGGGAAA
The DNA here is from genome assembly GCA_934358405.1 of uncultured Blautia sp. GTDB lineage: Bacteria > Bacillota > Clostridia > Lachnospirales > Lachnospiraceae > Blautia_A. The sequence goes on along the minus strand of CAKRKL010000001.1, from coordinate 43,761 downwards.
ACGGGCATTTCCAGTCTTGCTGCGGAATGCTCCATACGCTCTGCATTCAGATCAGGACGGAAAGTAACAATATGTCCGTCTTCTGTGGTGTATGCCTTCATACCCTCAAAAACAGTCTGTGCGTACTGGAGTACACCTGCACATTCACTGATCGTAACGGTGTCATCTGTGGTCAGGCCACCCTCATCCCAGGAACCGTTCTTATAGTTGGATACATAACGGTAATCTGTTTTTACATAACCAAAGCCCAGGTTGCCCCAGTCAATGTTTTTTTTCTCCATAATAAATTCCTCCTAGCAATGTTTTTACTATTGTAAAACTTTTAAGTGCGAAATTCAATGGGAAAAGAGGACTTTTTTATATTTTCTCCTGTCTTGTTTTTTATGAGGGATTTTTGTATAATAAAGTGATGCTACCAAAAGTAATACAATATCCGGAGGAAAAGATGGGATATCAGGAATTGGATGATCTGGGAGAGAAGATCCAGGACATCATAGACAGTGCAATAAATGAGAAAAACTATCAGAAACTGAACCAGACTGTAAATAAGGCAATTGATAATGGAAGTGAAGCACTTCGGGATGCGCTGAACCATACATTCGGAAGAGGGCAGTATACCAATTACCGCACCGGAAGCTCCTATGATTACAGGCAGAACCGTTCCTGGGATTTTCAGAAGAACCAGGAAGCACGTAAGCATGAAGAAGCGAAAGGGGATTATCAGCGAGAGAGCTTTAACAGCAGCAGTAACGCAAGAGAAAAGAAACAGAACCTTCCTGCTTTATATATGCCGGCTAACGGAATCCGGGTAAAAGGAATCCTAAAAACTGTGTTTGGAGGCATTCTTACCGGAACCATGGGGATAGGACTTATGATCAGCCTCATAGGACTGGGGATTTTAGGCGCAGGAACAGGGGGAGTGGTGATAACAGGTATATTTGGTGCCTGTACTGCAGCCGGTGGTTTTCTTTTATTTAATGGCTGCAGTAATCTTTCTGGATTAAAGCGTCGGGGGAAGTATATCCATGCACTTGCCGGTCGCACCTACTGTGATTTCCGTCAGCTTTCCCAGGCGGTTGGGAAGCCTGTTAAATTTGTAAAAAAAGACATCAAGAAAATGATAAGTAAAGGCTGGTTCCTTCAGGGGCATGTAGATACACAGGAGACCTGCCTGATTACCAGCAATGAGACATATGATCAGTACGTAAGTACTCAGAGACAGCTGGAGGAAAGAAAACAAAGAGAAGCTTTGGAGCAGGAGAAGATTTCCCCGGAGGTACAGTCGGTTTTGGATAAGGGGAATGATTTCCTGGACAAGATCCGTCGCAGCAATGAGGCTATTCCGGGAGAAGAAATTTCTGAGAAAATTTCCAGAATGGAGCTGATCGTACAGAAGATTTTTGAGCGTGCAAAGATACACCCTGAGATTATTCCGGATATGAACCGTCTGATGGATTACTATCTGCCTATGACGGTGAAGCTTCTGAAGGCTTATGAGGATATGGACAGTCAGCCTATACAGGGAGAGAATATCATTTCCTCCAAGAAGGAAATTGAGGATACAATAGACACTCTGAATGTTGCCTTTGAAAAGCTTCTGGATTCTGTGTTTGCAGATACGGCAATGGATGTTTCCAGCGATATTTCCGTACTCAATACAGTGCTTGCCCAGGAGGGACTGACAGAGGATGAGCTGACCCGTATGAGACGGGAAGCTAAAGAGAACGTCTGATATAAAGGCAGATTATTATGGAATCTGCATATAAGGAGGGTACTATGGGAGACGAATTTAAAGCTTTTGAAGAAATGGCACCTGCACTGACACTGGAACCGGAGCTGGGGGAAACAAAATCACAGGTTCCCCAGACTTTAGAGACAGAAACGGTGAAAAAAGAAATGGAGCAAACTGTTCTTTCTCCGGAAGAGCAGCAGATGGTAGATGCCTTTGCTCAGAAAATCGATATCGAAAATACAAATCAGATCCTTCAGTATGGAGCCGGAACTCAGAAGAAGATGGCTGATTTTTCCGATGCAGCACTTGAGAATGTGCGTACACAGGATCTGGGAGAGGTAGGCGAGCTGATCACACAGGTGGTAGGACAGCTTAGAGATTTCGATGCATCGGAAGAGGAAAAGGGCTTTCTTGGCTTTTTCAAAAAACAGGGAAACAAAATTGAGACTATGAAGAACCGCTATGCCAAGGCAGAGGTGAATGTGCAGAAGATTACAGATTCCCTTCAGGAGCATCAGATGCGTCTGATGAAGGATTCAGCAGTTCTTGAAAAAATGTATGCCCAGAATCTGAATTATTATAAAGAACTGACCATGTACATTCTTGCAGGAAAGAAGAAGCTTCAGGAGGTACGTGAGGGCAAATTAAGAGACCTGGAGACGAAGGCAGCAGCCAGCGGACTCCCGGAGGATGCGCAGGAGGCTAAGGATCTGGATAGCAAATGCAACCGTTTTGAGAAGAAGCTTCATGATCTGGAGCTTACCAGAACCATTTCCCTGCAGACTGCCCCGCAGATCCGACTGGTACAGAATAATGATACACTTATGGTAGAGAAAATCCAGACTACCATTGTAAATACCATTCCACTTTGGAAAAGCCAGATGGTACTTGCCCTTGGAATTGCGCACTCTACAGAAGCAGCCCAGGCACAGCGTCAGGTGACAGACCTGACAAATGAGCTCCTGAAAAAGAATGCAAAGGCTCTTCACCTTGCATCTACAGAGACTGCTAAAGAATCAGAGCGGGGAATTGTGGATATTGAAACCCTGAAGCAGACCAACCAGGAGCTAATCAGTACACTGGATGATGTAATGAAAATTCAGAAGGATGGCCGCATCAAAAGACAGCAGGCTGAAGTGGAAATGCGCAGAATGGAAGACGAACTTAAAAATAAACTGTTGGAAATCCAGCATTAAGAGCAGCAGGGGTGTCAGGCTACGGCATCCCTTTTGTGCCCTTTGGATATATTAGGAGGAAGGTATATGTACAGAGATCATACAAAAGTAATCCAGATTGGAAATAAAAAAATAGGCGGAGGAAATCCTGTTTTAATCCAGTCCATGACCAATACAAAAACAGAGGATGTGGATGCAACTGTAGAGCAGATTCTTGCCCTTGAGGCTGCCGGCTGTGATATTATCCGTTGTGCGGTGCCAACTATGGAAGCTGCAAAGGCTCTTAAGGAAATTAAGAGACAAATCCATATTCCATTGGTTGCAGATATTCATTTTGATTATCGCCTTGCTATTGCAGCTATGGAAAATGGTGCAGATAAGATCCGTATCAATCCTGGAAATATTGGCAGTACAGAACGCATCAAGGCTGTAGTGGATGTGGCAAAGGAGAGGGGGATTCCCATCCGTGTAGGAGTAAACAGCGGTTCCCTTGAGAAGGAACTGGTTGAGAAGTATCACGGGGTTACAGCAGAAGGATTAGTTGAAAGCGCATTGGACAAGGTGCGGATCATTGAGGAGCTTGGTTACGACAACCTGGTGATCAGCATCAAATCTTCAGATGTAATGATGTGCGCAAAGGCTCATGAGCTGATTGCAAAGCAGACAGATTATCCGCTTCATGTAGGAATTACAGAAGCTGGAACCCTTTATTCCGGAAATATTAAGTCTGCAATAGGACTGGGTATTATTTTATATCAGGGAATCGGAGATACAATACGTGTGTCTCTTACAGGAGCACCTCTGGAGGAAGTAAAATCTGCCAAAAGAATTCTGAAAACCTTAGGACTTCGCAAAGGCGGCGTAGAGGTCGTATCATGTCCAACCTGCGGACGTACCCAGATTGATCTGATCGGTCTTGCCAACAAGGTGGAAACTATGGTCCAGGATATCCCTCTTGATATTAAGGTTGCAGTTATGGGCTGCGTGGTAAATGGACCTGGAGAAGCAAAGGAAGCAGATATCGGAATAGCAGGAGGCGTCGGTGTAGGGCTTTTGATCAAGGGGGGAGAAATTGTAAAGAAGGTGCCGGAGGATCAGCTTTTGGATACTTTACGTGAAGAGCTGATGAATTGGGAAAGCAAGGAACAACAGTGATTAAAGGTGAAGACTTTATAAATGGAAAAAGAATTTTTTGATGTATTTCCAAACTTAAAACTGAAACAGGAACTAAGCGAGCTTCTGGAAGACGTAATTGTCACTAAGGTAGCGTGCAATGCGGCCAAGACCTGTGTGCGTGTCTATCTGAAAAGTGACCGCTGGATTCACAAAAAACATATTTTCAGTCTGGAGGAGCAGATCAAAAGACAATGCTTTCCGGGACTGGAGGTTTCTGTGCGGGTAATTGAGAAATTCCACCTGTCCAAACAGTATACGCCCAGGAATTTTCTGGAAACCTATCGTTCCAGTATGGAATTAGAGCTGCGCAATTACAATATGCTGGAGTATAACCTGTTCAAGCAGGCACAGATCACTTTTCCGGATGAGGAATGTCTGTCCATGATATTGCCGGATTCTGTAATTGCCAGACAGAAAAGTGAGATCCTTGTGGAATATCTGCACAAGATTTTCTGCGAGCGCTGTGGAATGAATCTGAAGGTTTCTATAGAGTATGTGGAAACAGAGGAAAGTAAATACCGCAGAAATGCAGCAATTCAGATCCGCCAGGAAGTGGCAAATGTGCTGAAGCATGCAAAGCTTTCAGGGGAGAAAAAAGAAGCAGAAGCAGCACCTGCAAAAGAAGAAAATAAAACAACGGAAAAGGCTGCAACAGCTAAACCGGAAAAGAAGCAGGAGGCTGTGCAGGAGAAAAAATCCTTTGAAAAGAAAGGGAAATGGGGAGATTTTCGAGGTGGTTACCGCAAGGATCCCAATCCGGATGTTGTATATGGACGAGATTTCGAAGGTGAACCTATCCCTCTTGAGAACATTGTACAGGAAATGGGAGAGGTAATCGTCCGCTGTCAGGTTATGGAGGTGGAAGCAAGGGAGATCCGAAACGAGAAGACAATTCTGATCTTTCCGGTGACTGACTTTACCGATTCCATTACCGTAAAAATGTTTTTGCGTAATGAGCAGGTTCCGGAAGTAACAGAGCACGTGAAAAAGGGTGCATTTTTAAAAATTAAAGGTGTTACTTCTATTGACCGTTTTGACAGTGAGCTTACTATAGGATCTATTTCCGGCATAAAGAAAATTGCAGATTTCAGAAGCGCCAGAGTGGACACCAGTCCTCAGAAGCGAGTGGAGCTTCACTGCCACACCAAGATGAGCGACATGGACGGCGTCACAGAGGCGAAAGCTCTGGTAAAGCGTGCCTATGAGTGGGGACATCCTGCCATTGCCATCACAGACCACGGTGTGGTACAGGCATTCCCTGAGGCAAACCACTGCTTTGATGCCTGGGGAGGCTGTGTTCCAAAGGATTCCGACTTTAAGGTACTCTACGGCATGGAGGCATACCTTGTGGATGATCTGAAGGGTATGGTTACCAATCCTAAAGGGCAGGCACTGAATGGGAAATTTGTTGTTTTTGACATTGAGACTACAGGATTTTCTCCGCTGACCTGCAGGATTATTGAGATTGGTGCTGTTTTGGTGGAAAATGGAAAAATTACAGATCGCTTTTCCACGTTCGTAAATCCACAGGTCCCAATTCCATTTCGTATTGAGCAGCTTACCAGTATCAATGACCAAATGGTAATGGATGCACCTCCCATTGAGGAGGTCTTGCCCAGTTTTCTGGAATTCTGCAAGGGGGCAACCATGGTGGCCCATAATGCAGATTTTGATATGAGCTTTATTATAGAAAACTGCAGCCGCATGGGACTTCCAAATGAGTTTACTTATGTGGATACTGTTGGTATGGCAAGATTTCTTCTTCCGGCCCTGAACCGTTTCAAGCTGGATACAGTAGCGAAGGCAGTTGGGGTATCTTTGGATCATCACCACCGTGCAGTGGATGATGCTGAATGTACAGCACGCATTTTTGAAAAATTTGTGGAAATGTGTGCAGAGAGGGACATTACCGATGTAAATCAGCTGAATGAGCAGGGGAAAATTTCTCCGGATACGATTAAGAAGCTGCCCACTTATCATGCGGTTATTTTCATGCGCAATGAAACAGGACGAATTAATCTGTACAAGCTGGTCAGTCAGTCTCATATTAAATATTATAACCACAGACCCCGTGTACCCAAAAGTGTTTTTGAGGCACACAGAGAGGGACTGCTCATTGGAAGTGCCTGTGAGGCAGGAGAGCTCTATCAGGCTTTGCTTAGGAATGCACCGGAGCAGGAGATTGCAAGACTGGTAAGCTTTTATGACTATCTGGAGATTCAGCCCCTTGGAAATAATAAGTTTATGATCGAGGATGAAAAAAATGACACAATTCATTCCAATGAGGATCTGATCGAAATCAACAAGAGGATCGTGAAGCTGGGGGATCAGTTTCATAAGCCTGTAGTTGCCACCTGTGATGTACATTTTATGGATCCACAGGATGAAATTTACAGGCGGATCATTATGGCTGGAAGCGGCTTCAAGGATGCAGATGACCAGGCGCCCTTGTATCTTCGTACCACGGAAGAAATGCTGGAAGAATTTTCCTATCTGGGAAGTGAGAAGGCAGAGGAAGTGGTAATTACAAATACAGTTAAGATAGCGGATATGATAGAGAAAATGTCTCCTATTCATCCGGATAAATATCCGCCTGTTATTGAAAACTCAGACCAGGATCTGAAGGATATGTGCTTCCAGAAGGCCCATGAGATGTATGGAGAAGTACTTCCGAAGATAGTAGAAGAACGTCTTGACAAGGAATTGAACTCCATTATTTCCAACGGCTATGCAGTGATGTATATTATTGCGCAGAAGCTGGTGTGGAAGTCAAATGCAGATGGATATCTGGTTGGTTCCCGAGGCTCGGTAGGCTCCTCACTTGCTGCCACCATGTCCGGTATCACAGAGGTAAATCCTTTGCCGCCGCACTACCTGTGTCCTAATCCTGCGTGTAAATACAGTGATTTTGATTCACCGGAGATCAAGGCATTTTCCGGTATGGCAGGCTGTGACATGCCTGACAGGATCTGTCCGAAGTGCGGCACTAAAATGACAAAGCAGGGCTTTGATATTCCTTTTGAAACTTTTCTTGGATTCAAGGGAGATAAGGAGCCTGATATTGACCTGAATTTCTCAGGAGAATATCAGTCCAATGCCCATCATTATACAGAGGTCATATTTGGAAAAGGTCAGACCTTCAAGGCCGGTACCATTGGTACCCTTGCTGATAAGACTGCTTTCGGATATGTGAAGAATTATTTTGAAGAGCGGGGACAGCATAAGCGCTCCTGTGAGATCAACCGCATTGTCCAGGGCTGCACCGGAATCAGGCGAAGCACAGGACAGCATCCGGGAGGTATTATTGTACTTCCCATGGGGGAGGAAATTGAAAAATTTACTCCGGTCCAGTATCCTGCAAACGATTCCAGCAGTGGATTTATTACCACCCATTTTGATTATCATTCCATTGATGGAAACCTGCTGAAGCTGGATATTCTGGGACATGATGATCCTACCATGATCCGAACCCTGGAGGATATGACGGACTTAAATGCCAGAGAGGTTCCCCTTGATGACAAGGCGGTCATGTCTTTATTTGCCAGTACCAAGGCTCTTGGGATTGAGCCTGAGGACATTGGCGGATGTAAGCTGGGATGCCTTGGCATTCCGGAGTTTGGTACTGATTTTGCCATGCAGATGCTTGTGGATACCAAACCAAAGTACTTCTCCGATCTGGTGCGTATTGCCGGACTTTCCCATGGTACGGATGTATGGCTGGGAAATGCGCAGACTCTTATTGAGGAAGGGAAAGCAACTATTTCCACTGCAATCTGTACCCGAGATGATATTATGATCTATCTTATCGGGCGTGGGGTAGAAAGTGGCCTTGCATTTACTATTATGGAGAGTGTCCGTAAAGGAAAGGGGCTTCGTGACGAATGGATTACCACCATGAAAGAGCACGGCGTTCCTGACTGGTACATCTGGTCCTGCAAGAAAATTAAATACATGTTCCCAAAAGCCCATGCTGCTGCGTACGTTATGATGGCCTACCGAATTGCCTGGTTTAAGGTATTTCAGCCGCTGGCTTATTATGGGGCGTATTTCAGTATCCGTGCCACTGCCTTTTCCTACGAGCTGATGTGCATGGGAAAAGAAAAACTGGAATTTTACATGGCCGAGATTCGCAAGAAGGGGGATGCTGCTTCTAAGAAAGAGCAGGATACTCTCAAGGATATGCGTATCGTCCAGGAAATGTACGCCAGAGGCTATGATTTTATGCCTATTGATATCTATCGGGCAAAAGCACATCGTTTTCAGATTATAGAGGGCAAACTGATGCCGTCTATTGATTCTATAGAGGGTCTTGGAGATAAAGCGGCAGATGCAGTGGTTGAAGCCGCTGTTCAGGGAAGATTCCTTTCCAAGGATGATTTCCGTGACCGCACCAAGGTCAGCAAGACAGTCATTGACCTGATGGATAAATTAGGGCTGTTTGGAGACATTCCTCAGTCCAACCAGATTTCACTGTTTGATTTTTCGAGCAATATTGGATAGCTGTACTGTAAACAGACATATAGCTGTCCGGAAATTTTTATACCTGACAGGAGGCTTTATGAAGGCAGAAGAACTGCGTTACCTACAACGTCTTGCGGAGCTTTATCCTACTATTGGCAAGGCTTCTACAGAAATTATTAATCTTCAGTCTATTTTAAATCTGCCCAAGGGAACGGAGCATTTTCTTTCCGATATCCATGGAGAATATGAGGCTTTTTCCCATGTGCTCCGTAACGGTTCCGGAGCAGTGCGCAAAAAAATAGATGATGTATTTGGCCATACCCTAAGCAACAGTGACAAACGTTCTCTGGCAACTCTTGTGTACTATCCTAAAGAGAAAATTGCCTATGTGAAAAAGAAAGAAACAGATATGGAGAATTGGTACAAGATTACTTTGTACCGTCTTATTGAAGTGTGCAAGACAACTGCCTCCAAGTATACAAGATCCAAGGTTCGCAAGGCTTTACCTTCTGACTACGCCTATGTGATCGAGGAGCTGATCACGGAGAAAGCAGAGGTTCTGGATAAAGAAGCTTATTACGATTCTATTGTAGATACTATCATCGACATCGGAAGAGCAGAGAATTTTATTATTGCTCTTGCGGAACTGATCCAGAGGCTGGTTGTGGATCACCTGCACATACTTGGAGATATTTATGACAGAGGTCCGGGTCCTCATTTTATTATGGACCGCCTGATGGATTACCATTCTCTTGATATTCAGTGGGGAAATCATGACGTGGTGTGGATGGGGGCTGCTGTGGGGCAGGCTGCCTGCATGGCGACTGTGATCCGCAACAGTATTCGTTACGGCAATCTGGACATTCTGGAGGACGGATATGGAATCAATATGATGCCTCTGGCAGCTTTCGCTATGGAGGTATATGGAGATGATCCCTGTCAGGCCTTTGAGGTGCATGGAAATCCTTCTAACTATAATGCACTTGAGCGGGAGCTGAGCAGGAAAATGCACAAGGCAATTTCCATAATCCAGTTTAAGCTGGAGGGCGCGCTGGCAAAAGAGCATTTGGACTTTCACATGGAAAACCGGCGCATGCTGGAATGTATTGATCCGCAAAATGGAACTATCCGGCTTCAGGATGGAAGTGTGCATGAACTGTTGGATTGCAATTTTCCAACAGTCGACTGGGAACATCCGTATAAACTGACAGAGGGAGAGAAAGAGGTTCTGGAACGTCTTACCTCAGCTTTTCGCAACTGCGAGAAGCTTCAGAATCATATGCTGCTTCTTCTGGATAAGGGAGGACTTTACAAGACATATAATGGTAATCTTCTGTTCCATGGAAGCATTCCGCTGAATGAGGACGGAACCTTTAAAGAGGTTGAGATTTACGGAGAGACTTGTAAAGGTAAGGCACTTTATGATAAACTGGAAGCCTACGTAAGAAAAGCATTTTTTACAGTAGACGAGAAGGAGAAAAAAGACAGTCAGGATATTTTGTGGTATATCTGGGCTGGCCCTAATTCTCCCCTTTATGGAAAAGATAAAATGACTACCTTTGAGCGGTATTTTATCGCAGATAAGGAGACACACAAGGAGAAAAAGAATGCCTACTATCATCTCTGGGAGAACGAAGAGGTGGTAAACCATATGCTGGAGGAGTTCGGGCTTGACCCGAAAAAAGGGCATATTATCAATGGTCATGTACCGGTACATCAGCTGGAGGGAGAAAATCCGGTGAAATGCGGAGGTAAGGTGATCGTAATTGACGGTGGTTTCTGTGAGGCATACCGGAATGTAACCGGTATTGCCGGATATACTCTGATATACAGTTCCTATGGTTTAAGTCTGACTGCACACGAGCCATTTACTTCGGCTGAGGATGCAGTGGCAACTGAGAGGGACATTGTGTCGAACCGTGTAGCTGTACACTATAACCCAAGACGGGCACATGTGGGTGATACAGATAACGGTAAGGCACTCAAAGAACGAATTCAGGAGCTGAAACAGCTTTTGGAGGCCTATAGAAAAGGCATTATAAAGGAGAAAAAATAAGGAGACTAAAGGAAAAATGGGTGGAATTTTTGGTGTTGCTTCAAAGTCTGATTGTGTAATGGATCTTTTTTTTGGAATTGATTATCATTCCCATTTGGGAACAAGAAGAGGAGGAATGGCAGTTTATGGAAAAGTAGGCGGATTTGACCGCGTAATCCATAACATTGAGAACTCTCCGTTTCGAACCAAGTTTGATAAGGATGTAGCAGAGATGAAGGGAAATCTTGGAATCGGCTGTATTTCAGACAATGAACCTCAGCCGCTTCTGGTGCGTTCTCATCTTGGAAACTTTGCTATCACCACAGTTGGAAAGATCAATAATATAGAAGCTTTAGTAGAGAAATGCTTCCATGATGGTCATACTCACTTTTTGGAAATGAGCGGCGGCAGTGTGAATCCTACAGAGGTAACGGCTGCATTGATTAACCAGAAGGATAGCATTGAGGAGGGAATCCGTTATGCCCAGGAGATGATCGAAGGCTCTATGACTCTTCTTCTTATGACTGGAAATGGAATTTATGCTGCCCGTGACCGTTATGGCCGGACTCCTCTTGTAATCGGAAAAAAAGAGGACGCATGCTGTGTTTCCTTTGAAAGTCATGCCTATATTAATCTGGGCTATGAGGATCTGAAGGAATTAGGACCTGGAGAAATCGATTTTATTACACCGGAGGGTGTGCAGGTACTGCAAAAGCCAGGAGACAAAATGAGAATCTGCTCCTTCCTTTGGGTATACTATGGCTATCCTACCTCTACCTATGAAGGGGTTAACGTAGAGGAAATGCGCTATAAATGCGGAGATATTCTTGCAGGAAGAGATGCTGGAGAAATCAATCCGGATCTTGTAGCAGGTGTACCGGATTCCGGTATTGCTCATGCAATCGGCTATGCAAATCGATCCGGTGTACCTTTTGCACGTCCATTTATTAAATATACACCTACCTGGCCCAGATCCTTTATGCCAAGTCAGCAGAGCCAGAGAAATCTGATCGCAAGAATGAAACTGATTCCTGTACATAAGCTGATTAAGGATAAGAGCCTTCTGATGATCGATGACTCTATTGTAAGAGGAACACAGCTTCGTGAGACAACAGAATTCCTTTATAGCAATGGTGCAAAGGAGGTACATATTCGTCCGGCATGTCCTCCTCTGTTATATGGCTGCAAGTACCTGAATTTCTCCCGCTCCAAATCCGAGATGGATCTTATTACAAGAAGGGTAATTGCAAAGCGTGAGGGCGACAATGTATCTGACAAGATCCTGAAGGATTATGCAAATCCGGATTCTGCCAATTATAAGGAAATGCTGGAAGAAATCAGAAGAGAACTGAATTTCACATCTCTGAAGTATCACCGTCTGGATGACCTGAAGAAATCTATTGACATTGAGCCATGTAAGCTTTGCACTTATTGTTGGAACGGACAGGAATAAGCCTGTTTCTCGTGGGAGGTGACAGCGTATGAAAAGACACAACAGGGATATATTAAAGGCGACCTTATTTGCATTGATTGCCATATTTATTATGATAGGAGTAGCAGGACTTCTTTTTTCAGAACATAAGAAGAAGCTGCAGAAGGAACAGCAGAAGAATGCTGCCATTGAGGCATTGGAAAAAATTCCCACAGTGACACCCACTCCAGCTGCAACTTCAACACCTACCCCGGAGCCTACTGCTACAGTAACACCTACTGTGGCTATTACACGAGCACCAGCTTTTTCGGCAAATGATTATTACGGAATCTGGTATAGTAAGGATGGTCTGACATGTCTTAATATCGAGGAATTGACATTAAAGTCCGTCACCTATTCCTTTTCCCAGGCATCAGATCGTGAGGGAAGGAAGGTAAGTGAAGCCTCCGGCACAGCCAAGGTATCCGGAAATGCGGCTAAGCTTTCCTTTACCGATTCCTGGGGCAATAAGGTTAGCGGAAATATGACCTTTGACCAGGGTAAGCTTTATCTGAAGCTTAAAACGACCCAGACTGCCGAAGGTGCAGGAATGGCACCGGCTGTAGATGAAGTTCTTACCAGAGAACAAAATACAGCTGCTGCGCCTACACTGGCGGAAGAACAGGATATTTCAGACAGAGATTATATTTTCCCGGACAGTGACAGCAGGTATCTGACAGATGAAGATCTTGCAGGATATTCCTCTGATCAGCTTGAGCTTGCTAAAAATGAAATCTATGCCCGCCATGGCAGAAAATTTGTTACGCCGAGAATTGCAGATTATTTTAATAGCAAGTCCTGGTATAAAGGAACAGAAGATCCGGAAACCTTTGATAATAATCAGGGATATATATTTAATGAATATGAAAATGCTAATATTTTGAAAATTGCAGATGCAGAGGCGAAGCGTCGAAGTGAAGGCAAGTAGAAGCCAAAAGAAAGAGCTGTCGTCTTTTTCATGAACAGAAGTGAGGGGGAAAACTGTTTTCCCCCTCACTTTGGCATTTTCTTTTTATCAGTGCGTCCAACAAGATAATCAATGCTGGTTTCGTAATAATTTGCCAGGCGGATCAGCATTTCGATGGGAATATTTCGTGAGCCTGTTTCATAATGGGAATAGGAGCGTTGGCTGATGTGAAGAATCTCACTGATTTGTTTCTGGGACAGATCTGCGTCAGTTCTCAGGTCTTGAATTCGCTGAAATTTCATGGGTTCACCTCTTTTTCTTCTGTAATTTCAAAAAGTATAAATCAGAACGAAATGCACTATTGCAATACAGAGCAAAATGGGCTATAATAAATTTCGTATATCTTTTAATCACATCTTTTGATCTTTTATTTTTTTTTATTCCTGAGAGATATTGAAAAGCAGAATAATTTATAACCGGGGAAATTATGACTGCAGAAAGGAAAAAATTGTTTGCAAGTGTATTATCAGCGGCAATTTCCGGTATGGAAGTGTGTCCGGTGAATGTGGAAGCAGACGTAAGTGACGGGCTTCCCTGTTTTACTATGGTTGGATTTCCTACTGCACAGGTGAAGGAAGCGCAGGATAGAGTGCGGACAGCTCTTCGAAATAACGGAATCAGTCTGCCTCCGAAAAGAGTAACAGTGAATCTTGCTCCTGCTGATTTAAGAAAGGAAGGGGCTGGCTTTGATCTTCCGGTAGCAGCAGCGGTGCTTGGTGCTTCAGGTGTTGTAGAGCCAAAGAACCTGGATGGAGTTATGCTTGTAGGGGAAATCAGCTTAAGCGGCCAGGTGAGAAGTGTCTCCGGTGTGCTTCCGAGAGTGATCCGTGCAAGGGAGCTTGGGTGCAAATGCTGCATGGTTCCATTTGGAAATCTGGAAGAAGGCAGGCTTGTACGTGATATGAAGGTGATAGGGGTTCGGAATATAGCAGAAATGCTAAGGTTTTTAGGGAATCCTGAAGGCTTTGACGAAGGGGAAGGAGTGGAAGAAGCGCAAACCACAGAAAAAGAAGAAAACCAAGTGGATTTTGCGGAAATTTGCGGACAGGAAAGTGCCAGACGTGCGGCAGAAATTGCAGTTAGCGGATTTCATAACATTTTGTTTATCGGACCGCCTGGAACAGGTAAAACCATGCTGGCAAGAAGAATTCCTACAATTATGCCATCTCTTACCTTTGAGGAAAGCCTGGAGCTTACAAAAATTTATAGCGTGGCAGGTCTTTTAAGCCCCAAAAAGCCTTTGATCAGGATACGGCCTTTTCGCAATCCCCATCATACCAGTTCGGCAGCGGCGCTGGCCGGAGGCGGCAGGATTCCGGGACCAGGAGAGGTAACTCTGGCACATAGAGGCATCCTGTTCCTGGATGAAATGCCGGAATTTTCCAGAAGGGGACTGGAGGTGCTGCGGCAGCCTCTGGAGGATAAACAGATTCAGCTTTCAAGAGCAAGCGGGACTTATGTGTTTCCGGCTGGATTTCTTCTGGCAGCAGCTATGAACCCCTGCCCTTGTGGCTACTATCCGGATATGAACAAATGCAGATGCAGTTCTGGAGAAGTCAGCCATTATCTTCACAAATTAAGTCAGCCGCTCCTTGAACGGATCGATCTTTGCGTAGATGTACCGCCTGTGGAGTTTTCCCAGATTTCCGGCTTAAGATCAGGAGAAAGCTCTGCTGTGATCCGGGAAAGAGTGGAAAGAGTCCGGCTGATTCAAAGCAGGCGTTATCAGAAGGAAGCTATTTGCTTTAATGGAGAATTATCCGGAAAACAGATACAAAAATATTGTGTTCTTACAGAGCATGCCTTGAAGATGGCGGAGAATGCTTTTGAGATGATGGAATTAAGTGCAAGGTCATATCACAGAATTTTAAAGGTAGCCAGAACCATTGCAGATATGGATGGCGAAGAGCAAATACATTCCAGGCATGTGGCGGAAGCCTTTACCTACAGAGCTTTTGATAAAAAATATAAATAATGGTGCCGGGATATGATTGCAGGAATGATTTTAAAGACACGCGCTAGATATTTATTAAAGGAGTTTCCGGAGGTATTTTAGCATGGAAGAAATACAGAAAAATAAGATACAGTGTATAACCAGGGACGATCCAAGGTTTCCGGAACGGTTAAAAAAGCTTCCCGGAATGCCGAAAAAATTGTATTATATAGGGAATCTGCCAGATCCTGATAAACCTGCGGCAGCAGTTGTGGGAGCGAGAATGAGCAGTCCCTACGGAAGATGTCAGGCCTTTAAATATGCCAGGACTATGGCACAGTATGGTGTGCAGATCATAAGTGGTATGGCAAAGGGAATTGACTCAGAAGGACATAAAGGCGCGCTGGATACCAGCACACCTACCTTTGCTGTTTTGGGAAGCGGGGTGGATGTGTGCTATCCGGCCGCTAACCGCCGGCTGTACGAAAGAATACTGGAGAAAGGAGGCGGTATCATCAGTGAGCTTCCTCCAGGAACGAAACCTCAGAACTGGACATTCCCGGCAAGAAATCGAATCATCAGTGGCCTCTCGGATGCGGTTCTTGTTGTGGAAGCGAAAGAACAAAGCGGATCTTTGATCACAGCAAATTTTGCACTGGAGCATGGAAACAGTGTTTATGCGGTTCCCGGTGCTGTAACCGATGAACTTAGCCGTGGCTGCAATAAACTGATTTTTGATGGAGCAGGCATTGCCTATAGTCCGGAAATTATGCTGCTGGAATGGGGAATCCAGGTGAAAAATGACACAGCAAATACACAAAAAAAGAAGTTGGGGCTTGCGCCGGATTTGGATTTGGTGTATAGTGGTCTCGATTTACGACCTGAAAATCTGGATAATATAATCAGAAAAACAGGTCTTTCGGCAGCAAAGGTCTGTACGATTCTCACAGAGCTGCAGCTTATGGGGCTGGTTCAGGAAACGGGCAGACAGTACTGCAGAATACCAGAGAGATAATCCGCATTCGGAAGACATTGGCTAAAAAGCTGTGAATATGAAGACAAAGTAGGAGAGGTAGTATGGCTAAATATCTGGTGATAGTTGAGTCACCTGCAAAAGTAAAGACAATAAAGAAATTTCTTGGGGCAAATTATGATGTGGAGGCTTCTAACGGTCATGTGCGTGATTTTCCCAAGAGCCAGTTTGGAATAGATGTAGAAAATGACTTCGAGCCGAAGTACATTACCATTCGTGGAAAGGGGGAATTGCTTGCAAAGCTTCGCAAGGCTGCGAAAAAGGCAGATAAGATTTATCTTGCAACTGACCCTGACCGTGAAGGAGAGGCTATTTCCTGGCATTTGATGCAGGCACTGAAGGAAGATCCGGACAAAATGCATCGAATCACCTTTAACGAAATTACAAAAACTGCGGTGAAGGATTCCCTGAAGCATGCCAGGGGCCTGAATATGAATCTTGTAGATGCACAGCAGGCGCGAAGAATGCTGGATCGTATGGTAGGCTATACCATCAGTCCCCTTCTGTGGGCCAAGGTGAAAAGAGGGTTAAGTGCAGGCCGTGTGCAGTCTGTAGCACTTCGAATCATCTGCGACAGAGAAGAAGAGATCAATTCATTTATTCCGGAAGAGTACTGGAGCCTGTCCGGAGAATTTCTGGTAGATGGGGAAAAGAAGCCTCTGGAAGCCAAATTCTATGGGACAGACAAGAAGCTGGAGATCCACAACAAAGCAGAAATGGATGCTGTTTTGGAGAAGCTTAAGGATGCGGAATTTGAGATTTCAGAAGTGAAAAAAGGAGAGCGAATCAAGAATGCACCTCTTCCGTTTACCACCAGTACACTGCAGCAGGAGGCTTCCAAGACTCTGAATTTTTCCACCCAGAAAACCATGCGTCTGGCACAGCAGCTCTATGAGGGCGTTGATATTAAAGGCAGCGGCACGGTTGGTGTGATCACATATCTTCGTACAGATTCCGTCCGCATTTCCGATGAAGCGGATGCAGCTGCAAGAAGCTATATCAGCACCCAGTATGGGGAAGAATATGTTTCTGAAGCTGCAAAGACAGTGAAGAAGGGGCAGAAGATCCAGGATGCTCATGAAGCTATTCGCCCTACTGATATCAGCCGTACTCCTGTACAGATAAAAGAATCTCTGACAAGAGACCAGTTCCGTCTTTACCAGCTGATCTGGAAGCGCTTTGCAGCCAGCCGTATGGCCCCGGCCAGATATGAGACTACCTCTGTGAAGATCTCCGGCGGAGAATATACATTTACTGTATCTGCTTCCAAGGTTGCATTTGATGGTTTCCTTTCTGTGTATATGCAGGAAGAAGACATGAAGAAAAGCAATGTACTTAGCCAGAGCCTTATGAAGGGTATGAAACTGAACCTGAAGGAATTAAAACCGGAACAGCATTTTACCCAGCCGCCTGCGCACTATACAGAGGCTTCTCTTGTCAAGACCATGGAGGAGCTTGGAATCGGACGTCCAAGTACCTATGCGCCTACTATTACCACTATTATCAGCCGCCGCTATGTATCTAAGGAACAGCGCAATCTTTATGTGACAGAGCTTGGGGAAGTGGTGAACAGCATTATGAAACAGGCATTTCCAAGTATTGTGGATGTAAATTTCACGGCCACCATGGAAGGTCTTCTTGACTGTGTTGAAAATGGAACTGTTCAGTGGAAAACAGTTGTACGCAATTTTTATCCGGATCTGAAGCACGATGTGGATGCTGCCCAGGAAGAGCTTGAAAAGGTAGACCTCCATGATGAAGAAACGGATGTGATCTGCGACAACTGCGGACGCCATATGGTAATCAAATACGGTCCACATGGAAGATTTCTTGCGTGCCCGGGCTTTCCGGAGTGCAGAAATACCAAGCCGTACTATGAGAAAATCGGTGTTTCCTGTCCGAAATGCGGAAAAGAGGTTGTTCTGAAAAAGACGAAAAAAGGACGTAAGTACTACGGCTGCGAGGATAATCCGGAGTGCGATTTTATGTCCTGGCAGAAGCCCTCTGATAAGAAATGTCCGGTATGTGGCAGCTACATGGTGGAAAAGGGGAATAAACTGGTGTGCAGCCAGGAAACCTGCAGCTATGTGGAGCCAAAGCCAAAGGAAGAAAAAGAAGATTAAAGTGTGTCTCCCTGTCAATGATGGCAGGGGGATTTTTTTCTCACCTATGTATTAGCCAAATGCTGATGTTGTTTGATGAATAGTTTCAAAAACGTCATATTTTCAGAAAAGCTAAACAAAATTGAAAAATAGTAAAAAATAGCTTGTAAATAGTTCGAAAAACGTGTAGTATTAGGGTAACAGATGAATTTTACGGAACAAAAGCGAAAGGAGGACAAAATGAGCGTTCAGTTACTTGATAAAACAAGAAAAATCAATAAGCTTCTGCACAATAGCAGTTCCAGTAAGGTGGTATTTAATGATATCTGTCAGGTTCTGATGGATACGTTAAGCTCCAATATCCTTGTTCTTAGTAAGAAAGGGAAAGTACTGGGGGTAAGCTTCTGCCCCGGAGTTGAGGAGATTCAGGAGCTGATAGCAGATGAGGTTGGCGGTCATGTTGACCCTCTTCTTAACGAGAGATTTCTGGGAGTTTTGTCTACCAAAGAAAATGTAAATCTTCAGACTCTGGGCTTTGAGCATGTCTCCAGCAGCTATCAGGGAATTATTAATCCAATTGATATTGCAGGAGAACGTCTTGGAACCGTGTTTATGTACCGTAAAGACAATCCTTATGACATTGAGGATATTATTGTCAGTGAATACGGTACTACAGTAGTAGGCCTTGAAATGATGCGTGCGGTACACGAGGAGAATGCAGAAGAAGACCGCAAGAAGCAGGTTGTGAAATCTGCATTTAATACACTTTCTTTCTCAGAACTGGAAGCTATCATTCATATTTTTGATGAGCTGGACGGGGACGAGGGAATCCTTGTGGCAAGTAAGATTGCAGATCGCGTAGGTATTACCAGATCTGTTATTGTAAATGCACTTCGTAAATTTGAGAGTGCGGGAGTGATCGAATCCCGTTCTTCCGGTATGAAGGGAACCTATATCAAGGTACTAAATGAGGTGATCTTCGACGAATTAGAAGAAATTAAGGCGCAGAGAAATAAAAAAGCCTAAACACGCACTAAACACGCTCTAAAGTCTTTTCCACAAAAGCTGATTTTTTTGCAAAATGCTGCATAAATATATGCAGACATAGTTTTGCGAAGAAGTCAGCTTTTCTTTTGGCTTATGTGGATGCATCAGGATGAAAATTTCAGAAAAATTTAAAAGTGAGAAAATAAGAGAAAATAAAAGAATAAAAAAGTAAATAAAAGAATATATTTAAAAATACAACAATGAAAAGAGTTGCACAAAAAGCAATAATTCAATAATATAATGGACAGTAGTTAGCACTCGATAATAATGAGTGCTAGTAAATCATAGAAGAAAGAAATCTAAAGGAGGAAATAGATCATGAAATTAGTTCCATTAGGTGACAGAGTTGTATTAAAACAGTTAGAAGCAGAAGAAACAACCAAATCCGGTATTGTTCTTCCGGGACAGGCTCAGGAGAAGCCACAGCAGGCAGAAGTAATCGCTGTAGGACCTGGCGGAGTTGTGGATGGTAAAGAAGTAAAAATGGAAGTTGCTGTAGGAGACAAGGTTATCTATTCCAAATATTCAGGAACAGAGGTAAAGCTTGACAGTGAAGAGTATATTATCGTAAAACAGAGTGATATCCTTGCAATTGTAAAATAATAGCCGCAAAAGTAGGAAAACAGGAGGATTGATTTATCATGGCAAAAGAGATTAAATATGGCGCAGAAGCCAGAACAGCATTAGAGGCTGGTGTAAATAAACTGGCTGATACCGTTAGAGTAACACTTGGACCGAAAGGAAGAAACGTAGTACTTGACAAACAGTTCGGTGCTCCGCTTATTACAAACGATGGTGTTACAATTGCAAAAGAAATTGAGCTTGAGGATGCTTTTGAGAACATGGGTGCTCAGCTGATCAAAGAGGTTGCATCCAAGACAAATGACGTAGCTGGTGATGGTACTACAACTGCTACTGTACTTGCTCAGGCAATGGTTCACGAAGGAATGAAGAATCTTGCAGCAGGCGCAAATCCGATCGTTATGAGACGCGGTATGAAGAAAGCAACTGACGCTGCTGTAGAAGCAATCAAAAATATGAGCCAGAAAGTAAGCGGAAAGAAACAGATTGCAAATGTTGCATCTATTTCTGCAGGAGATAAAGAGGTTGGTGAGCTTGTTGCAAACGCAATGGAGAAGGTTTCCAATGATGGCGTTATCACTGTAGAAGAGTCCAAGACCATGCATACAGAGCTTGATCTTGTAGAAGGTATGCAGTTTGACCGTGGATATATCTCCGCATACATGTCTACAGACATGGAGAAGATGGAAGCAACTCTTGAGGATCCGTACATCCTGATCACAGACAAGAAGATTTCCAATATTCAGGAAGTTCTTCCGTTACTGGAGCAGATTGTGCAGGCAGGAGCAAAACTTCTCATCATTGCTGAGGATGTTGAGGGCGAGGCTCTTACAACACTTATCGTAAACAAATTAAGAGGAACCTTCCAGGTAGTAGCTGTCAAAGCTCCTGGCTATGGCGACAGAAGAAAAGAAATGCTTCAGGATATTGCAATCCTTACAGGCGGTACTGTAATTTCCGATGAGGTTGGTCTGGAACTGAAAGATGCCACAATGGCTCAGTTAGGACGTGCAAAATCTGTTAAGGTTGCAAAAGAAACAACCGTTATCGTTGACGGTATGGGGGATAAAGAGACAATCGCTAACCGTGTTGCTCAGATTCGTGGTCAGATCGAGGAGACAAAATCTGATTTCGACAGAGAGAAGCTTCAGGAGAGACTTGCAAAACTGGCAGGTGGTGTAGCAGTTATTCGTGTTGGTGCAGCTACTGAAACTGAGATGAAGGAAGCTAAGCTTCGTATGGAAGATGCTCTTGCAGCAACAAGAGCAGCAGTTGAGGAAGGAATTATCGCAGGAGGCGGTTCCGCATATATCCACGCTTCCAAAGAGGTTGCAAAGCTTGCAGCTGAACTTGAGGGAGATGAGAAGACTGGTGCAAACATCATTCTGAAAGCACTGGAAGCTCCGCTGTTCCGCATTGCAGCAAACGCTGGCCTTGAAGGCGCAGTCATCATCAACAAAGTAAGAGAGTCTGAGCCAGGAGTTGGTTTCGATGCTCTTAACGAGAAATATGTAAACATGGTAGATGAGGGTATCCTTGATCCTGCAAAGGTTACAAGAAGTGCTCTTCAGAACGCAACAAGTGTTGCTTCTACTCTGCTTACAACTGAATCTGTTGTTGCAAATATCAAAGAGGATGCTCCGGCAATGCCAGCAGGCGGCCAGGGTATGGGTATGATGTAATATAAGCCCTGAATTTTTGGAGCAATTTATTAAAAATTTAGAAATCAGGAGGGTCGGTGTCGTAGACGCTGACCCTTTTGTGTGCTATACTAAACACAAATTCGCTGTACATAGCAGCAGGACAAAGGAGAATAGTAATATGAGCGATTTATATTCAGAACTGCTTGTGAAAAAAGAGCGGACAATGAAAGACACACTGGTAAAGGGCGGTGTTATTGCGCTGATCGTGCTTTTGGTGCTTGCCGGTCTTTTTATTATGCCACTGTTTCTGATCGTTGCCCTTGCTCTTGGTGTCTGTGCCTATCTTTTCATTCTTCCGGGAACCGATCTGGAGTTTGAATATCTGTTTGTAAACGGAGAGCTTGACATTGATAAGATCATGGCAAAGTCTAAGAGAAAGAGAGTAAAAAATCTGAACATTTCAGAATGTGATCTGGTAGCACCTCTTAATTCTCACAGAATGGATTATTACAACAGCAATCAGAAACTGAAGGTACAGGATTTTTCCTCCGGAAACCCTGAACATAAACGCTTTGCAATCATTGCCCGTGATGGTGCAGATACCTGCAAGGTTATTATCGAGCCGGATGAGGCATTGGCAAAAACTATGAGAAATACTGCTCCAAGCAAAGTATTTTTGGATTAATTTACTGGATTGACACTTTTTTGGTTTTTTGCTACACTAACTTATAAACTGAAAGCTACAACACTATACGACAAGGGAGGATAAGTAATGGGTACTATCATTGGTGAAGGTATTACTTTTGATGACGTTCTTTTAGTTCCGGCGTATTCCAAGGTAATCCCGAATCAGGTTGACGTTTCAACTTACCTTACAAAGAAGATTAAACTGAACATTCCCATGATGAGTGCAGGAATGGATACCGTTACCGAATACAATATGGCAATTGCCATGGCGAGACAGGGAGGCATTGGTATCATTCACAAGAACATGTCTATCGAAGCTCAGGCTGAAGAGGTAGACAAGGTTAAGCGTTCCGAGAATGGCGTTATCACAGATCCATTCTTTTTATCTCCGGAACACACACTGAAGGATGCCAACGATTTAATGGCGAAGTTCCGTATTTCCGGAGTTCCAATCACAGAAGGCAAGAAGCTGGTAGGTATTATTACCAACCGTGATCTGAAGTTTGAGACAGATTTCAGTAAGAAGATCAAAGAGTCCATGACATCTGAAGGGCTGATCACAGCTAAGGAAGGCATTACCTTAGAAGATGCCAAGAAGATTCTTGCGAAATCCCGTAAAGAAAAATTACCCATCGTAGATGACGACTTTAATTTAAAAGGTCTTATCACCATCAAGGATATTGAGAAACAGATTAAATATCCGCTCGCTGCCAAAGATGAGCAGGGACGTCTGCTTTGCGGTGCTGCTGTTGGCATTACAGCTAATGTGCTGGCTCGTGTAGATGCTCTTGTGAAGGCTAATGTTGATGTTATTGTTGTAGATTCCGCTCACGGACATTCAGAGAATATTCTCCGTGCTGTGCGTGAAATCAAAGCAGCATATCCGGAACTGCAGGTTATTGCAGGTAATGTTGCTACCGGAGCAGCTACTAAGGCACTGATCGATGCAGGTGTAGATGCAGTTAAGGTTGGTATCGGACCTGGATCCATCTGTACTACCCGTGTGGTTGCAGGAATCGGTGTTCCGCAGATTACAGCTGTTATGGACTGCTATGAAGTTGCCAAGCGTTATGGTATTCCGATCATTGCAGACGGTGGTATCAAGTACTCCGGAGATGTTACCAAGGCAATTGCAGCCGGAGCCAATGTATGTATGATGGGAAGTATGTTTGCCGGATGTGATGAGAGTCCGGGAACTTTTGAATTATACCAGGGAAGAAAATATAAGGTATATCGTGGAATGGGATCTATTGCAGCTATGGAGAATGGAAGCAAGGATCGTTATTTCCAGGAAAATGCCAAGAAGCTTGTTCCGGAGGGTGTGGAAGGACGTGTAGCTTACAAGGGACACCTTGAGGATACTGTATTCCAGCTGATCGGAGGACTTCGTTCCGGTATGGGTTATTGTGGTGCTGAGAATATTGAAGCTCTGAAGCAGAATGGAAAATTCGTGAAGATTTCTGCTGCTTCTCTGAAAGAATCTCATCCACATGACATTCATATTACAAAAGAAGCACCAAACTACAGTGTAGATGATAAATAAATGAAAAGAAATACTCCAGGGCCGTCTTTTTCAAGGCGGCCCTCTTTTAACAAAAAGAAAAGACCGGGTAAA
The DNA here is from genome assembly GCA_934358405.1 of uncultured Blautia sp. GTDB lineage: Bacteria > Bacillota > Clostridia > Lachnospirales > Lachnospiraceae > Blautia_A. The sequence continues at coordinate 20,102 of CAKRKL010000001.1, read as the reverse complement.
GAGGGAAGAATTCGTCAGAGAAACCAAAGAGTTGCTCTTGTACTGTTTGTTTTGCTGATTTTTCTGGCTGGAATTATCATTTTTACAGTACATCAGGATCAGAAAGAAAGACAGTCGGCAGAAACCAATTTGGAGACAGAAAGTGCAGATAACAGCGGACCACAGCTATGGATGGAGCAGGGAGCACCATATATAGATGTACAGCTTCTAACTCCAAATGAATATTCCAGACCTCAGCTTCCGCTTAACGAAGTGGATTATATTGCCATTCATTATACGGCAAATCCAGGGGCTACAGCGCAAAATAACAGAGACTATTTTGAAAATCTTTCTGTTACCCATGAGGCTAAGGTAAGCAGTCATTTTGTGGTAGGCTTAGAGGGTGAAGTGATTCAATGCATTCCTACATCAGAAATGTCTTACGCCACCAATTCCAGAAATGTAGATACAATTTCCATTGAGTGCTGCCATAATGACGATACAGGAGTGTTTGAGCAGGCAACCTATAATTCAGTGGTGAAGCTGACTGCATGGCTGTGTGCAAGGTTCGGATTAACCTCGGAACAGGTGATTCGTCATTATGATGTGACAGGTAAAGAATGCCCTAAATATTATGTGGATTATCCGGAAGCCTGGGAACAGATGAAAGAGGATATTGCGGCGCAGATAACAGCAGATCAGGTGCTGATGGGAATCTCCTGAAAATACAAAAAAATTGCGGTATAAATAAAAAAATTTCCATCTTGAAATGCAATGAAAAATATTGTAGTATAAGAAAAGAGCTGCATGACTGGCGGATCGTGGGAATACCCACAGGGAGTGCAGTGATTAAATTTGTGCCGACCGCCTGGGCAGCCTGGAAGAAAGGCTTCCCAGGCGTTTTTTTATGCAACAGGAGCTTTCTGCTGTATAAATACACTATTTTTGATTTTGAAAGGAGAACATCTGCATGGAAATGATAGCACTGGACAAAGAACTGAAAGGAAATTCTTATCCTGGAAGAGGAATCATTATCGGTCGCTCTATGGATGGAACTAAGGCTGTTGCAGCATATTTTATTATGGGTAGAAGTGAGAACAGCCGTAATCGTGTATTTGTAGAAGATGGCGAGGGAATCCGCACACAGGCATTTGATCCTTCTAAGCTGGTAGATCCAAGCCTGATCATTTATGCACCTGTCCGTGTACTTGGAAATAAAACAATTGTAACAAATGGAGATCAGACTGACACGATCTATGAGGGAATGGACCGCCAGCTTACTTTTGAGCAGTCTCTGCGCTCCAGGGAATTTGAACCGGACGGACCAAATTATACACCGCGTATTTCCGGTATCATGCACGTGGGAAATGGAAAGTACAGCTATGCAATGTCAATTCTGAAAAGTAATAACGGAGATCCATCTTCCTGCAATCGTTATACTTTTGCATATGAGAATGCAAAAGCCGGTGAAGGTCATTTCATTCATACCTACAAATGTGACGGAAATCCGCTTCTAAGCTTTGAAGGAGAGCCTAAGCTGGTTGCAATTCCGGATGATATGGATACATTTGCAGATATGCTGTGGGAAAGCCTGAATGAGGAAAATAAGGTTTCTCTTTTCGTAAGATACATTGATATTGCAACCGGAAGCTATGAGTCAAAGATTATTAATAAGAACCATTAATAAAAAGAAACCGTAAGAAAAAACAGATAATCCTGAGGAAAAAATGGAGGAAATGGCATGAAAGAATTAGAATTAAAATACGGCTGTAATCCGAATCAGAAACCATCCAGAATTTATATGGAGGATGAAAAAGAACTCCCGATCAAAGTACTTTCCGGAAGACCGGGATATATTAACTTCCTGGATGCTTTTAATGGCTGGCAGCTGGTGCGTGATCTGAAAAAGGCAACTGGACTTCCTGCGGCAACCTCCTTTAAACATGTTTCTCCGGCTGGCGCAGCTATCGGACTTCCGTTAAGCGAAACTCTGGCGAAAATTTACTGGGTGGATGATATGAACTGGAAAGAGTTTTCTCCCCTTGCCTGTGCTTATGCCCGTGCCAGAGGTGCTGACAGAATGTCTTCCTTTGGTGATTTTATTTCCCTTTCTGATGTGTGTGATAAAGATACTGCACTTCTCATCAAAAGAGAAGTATCTGATGGAGTAATTGCTCCCGGATATACAGAAGAGGCACTTGAAATTCTGAAGCAGAAGAAAAAAGGAAACTACAATGTAATTGAAATTGATCCGGAATATGTGCCTGCACCATTGGAGCATAAACAGGTTTATGGTATAACATTTGAGCAGGGCAGACAGGAGCTTGCAATTGATGATGCCCTGATTTCCAATATTGTGACAGAAAACAAGGCGTTATCCGAAGAAGCAAAGCGTGATATGAAGATATCCCTGATCATTCTGAAATATACACAGTCCAATTCTGTATGCTATGTAAAAGACGGACAGGCAATCGGAGTTGGTGCCGGACAGCAGTCCAGAGTACATTGTACACGTCTTGCCGGACAGAAGGCAGACAACTGGTTCCTTCGTCAGAATCCGAAGGTTCTGAATCTTCCGTTTAAGGACACCATCTCAAGAGCAGAACGTGACAATGCAATTGATGTTTACATCGGAGAGGAATACATGGATGTTCTTGCTGATGGAAACTGGGAGAAAACCTTTACGGAAAAGCCCTCTGTATTTACAAAAGAAGAGAAGCGTCAGTGGCTGGATCAGATGACAGAGGTAACTCTTGGCTCTGATGCATTCTTCCCATTCAGTGATAATATCGAAAGAGCTTATAAGAGCGGTGTGAAATATATTGCACAGCCGGGAGGCTCAGTAAGAGATGCAGATGTAATCGATACCTGCAATAAATACAATATGGCAATGGCGTTTACCGGAATCCGTCTGTTCCATCATTAAAAGCTGTGCCGCCAAACACGCTCTAATCTAAAAGAAGACCCTGTACACAGGCAGCAGAAAATATATTTCTTATTGGAAACAATAATGAGATACAAATTCTTCTGCAAGTGCGCAGGGCTTTTTTAATTTGGATGTAAATGATGCTTTGCGTGTAACAGAAGAGAGATAAAATAAGCCCCTCTATGCAAAAAAAGAGCTCCGATATAATCGGAACTCCAGAGCGATAGACGGGGCTCGAACCCGCGGTCTCGACCTTGGCAAGGTCGCGCGTTACCAACTACGCCACTATCGCATTTATTTTCTTTCGCTTTCGCTATTTGCATCAGCGACAATATGTATAATACATGATAATAAGTGATTTGTCAAATGTTTTTTTGAAAAAAATAAAAAAATATAAATATAAGTGCAGGGTTTGAAAACATAAAAGCACTGTGATATGATAAAACAAGAGTAGGGGGGCTTGAGTTCATCTGAAAAGTCCTTCAAAGATTGAGGGATTCATGGAATTTGAAGCGCATTTGTCCGCTTTATTCCTATTATGTTGGGGGCAAAAGGTTTTTTGACCCCTTTGATACCAGATTGCTACGTGCTTTGCACTCCCGCAATCTTCAAAAACATTCGTAATCCGCTCATTTTTCTTCGAAAAATGGCTACTTACTCATGTTTTGGCGGGTCAAGAGATCAAAAATCCTCTTGCAAGCGAGCTTGCATCGGCTTTTTGACCTTTTGACCCTGGTATCATTCCTATTATTATAAAACAAATAAGGAGATGCGAAGTCATGAAGAAACAGATGTTGATTATGGCATTATGTATTTCAGCATTAATGCCTGTTACAGTGCTTGGAGAAGAAGCTGCCGTACAGAATGAGAGTACAGCTAATAATAATGAAGAAACTGCTGCCGGAATTCAAAGCTCTACGGTGAACGAAGCAGAAGTCAAAGCGGTAAACGATACCGTAACTGTGTCAGTAGATACAGACATTCTGGACTATCCTGGAAAAAAGGAAGGGAATATGATAGGAGAGGTTCTTGAGGGCGATGAGATTAATCGCACGGGTACTATTTATGATGTCTGGAGCCGGATCCTTTTTGAAGACGAAGCAGGTAAAATGCAAACTGGCTATATTCCTACATCCTGCCTGGAAGGCTATGAAGAGAGCTTAAGCTCCGGTGCCGGTGAAAATGCGGGGGAAGGAGTTATACATAAAAGCTCAGGAAAAGGGATTTTTGCGGAAGCAGTGGATCAGGTTACACAAACCGGAGGCAATGAAGGTGTTTTGGAAGGGGAAGCAGTAATGGCATCAGCAGACAGTTCACTGCGCTCTCTTGGAAGCTTTGTTATTACGCACTACTGCCCGTGCAGTATCTGCTGCGGTCCATGGAAGGACGGAGTGACCTCAACAGGTGCAACCGCAGTTACCAATCGTACTATCGCAGTGGACCCGAATGTGATTCCGTATGGCTCTAAGGTTGTGATCAATGGTCAGATCTATGTTGCAGAGGACTGCGGTGGAGCTATTAAGAATAATCGTATTGATATTTATGTAGGAAGCCATGCAGAGGCTGAAAATAAGGGCGTGTATGAAACAGAAGTCTATCTTCTGGAAGAAGGGCAGCCCGATAATGCCAAGGAAGAAAGTACCGAGGCACTTGAGGAGGAAATTCCAGAGGAGTAAGCCAAAAGAGAAAAAACTGTGAAACTTTTGTGAAAATTTGTGTATTTTTGTGCATTTTAGGAAGGAAAAGGTACTAGCCAACAATAAAGATATAGTGTATAATACTTAGGCAGACATTGTCATGTGTCAGATGGCTGGTAATTGTTCGGAAATATCACATGACAGGTACTACAGGAGAACATAAAGATAGGGTGAAAACAAAATTATGGTAAAAGTAAAAATTAGCGACTGGAAAGCTGATACATCCATGGATGAAGCCTACAAGGCACTACGTACTAATATTCAGTTCTGCGGTGCCGATAAAAAGGTTATTGCATTTACAAGCTGTACACCAAATGAAGGAAAAAGTAATGTTACCTTTCATCTTGCAGCTTCCCTTGCAGAGAGCGGTAAATCCGTACTTCTGATTGATGCAGACCTTCGTAAATCTGTGCTTATGGGCCGTGTACATGTAGATGAAGAGGTAATGGGACTGACACATTATCTTTCCAAACAGGCGAAGCTTTCTGATGTAATCTGTGCAACAAATCTTCCTAAATTTCATATTATCTTTTCCGGAGTTGTTCCGCCAAATCCGGCAGAGCTTCTTGGAAGCCGTCTTTTTAAGGACATGATCCGTTTGGTAAGAGACGTATATGACTATATCATTGTGGATACTCCGCCTCTTGGCCGTGTAATTGACTGTGCAGTTGTAGCGGATTCCTGCGACGGAACTGTTATTGTAATTGAGTCCGGCAGCATCAGCTATCATTTTGTGCAGGATATCAAGGGACAGCTTGAGAAGACAAACTGTCCGATCATAGGTGCTATTTTAAATAAGGTAGACACCAAAGAATATGGTAAGTACGGCAAATATGGCAAGTACGGTAAATACGGAGAGTATGGAAAGTACTGATTCTGTCTCATGAATACTATTAACAGAACACAATAGAAATGGATCAGAGGAAATGAAAGGTATTTATGATATTCACTGCCATATTGTTCCGGGAGTAGATGACGGTGCAGAGAATCTGAAAATGTCTGTCCGCATGCTCCAGAAAGAATATGATGACGGTGTAAGAGGTATTATTGCTACTCCTCATTTTCGGTATGAAATGTTTGAACCTTCTTTAGAAGCTGTGAAGAAGCAGTTTCTGAGACTGAAAAAGGCTGCCCGGGAAATTGGTGATGAAGGGATTGATATGTATCTGGGATGTGAACTTCATTCCAGCATGGATATGGCAGAGTGCCTGAAAAGGGGAGAAAGGCTTACTATGGCCGGCTCCAGATATGTGCTGGCCGAGTTTCGCACTTCAGATGAGAAGTCCTATATCCGTGAGAGAGTACAGGCACTGATCCGCAATGGATATTATCCCATCGTTGCCCATGTGGAACGCTATCGCTCTGTTTTAAAAAGCGGGGTTGAGTTCATTGATGAACTAAGAGATATGGGCGCATATATTCAGATGAATGCAGACAGCATTATAGGTGATGATGGATTCATGGTTAAGCGCTTTTGCAAGAAGATTATTAAAGAAGAAATGCTTGACTTTGTGGGATCGGACGGACATGATATGGCGAAACGCATGCCTCATATAGGCAAGGCCTATGAGAAGGTTGCGAAAATGATGGGTGAGGATTATGCAGATATGATTTTTATCAGCAATCCGGAATGCATTTTAAACAACGAGAGATTTTAACTTTTTTTAAGACAAGCCAAAGAAAATAACAGGGTAACGGAGAAAAAGAATGGAAAATCAGGTTACAAATAACAATGATGAAATTGAAATCGATTTAGGTGAAGTCTTTCACCTGGTAGTCAGCAGACTGGGCGTGATTCTTCTTTCTGGTATTCTTCTGGGAGTTCTTTCTATTATTGGAACCATGCTTTTTATTACTCCCAAGTATGAATCTACCACGAAGATCATGGTTCTGAATAAACAGAACAGCGATACGCTTACCAGTGCTGATATGCAGACAAGTACACAGCTGACCAAGGATTATGCAGAGCTGATCCAGAGCCGTACAGTTCTTGAGGGGGTAATTGCACAGCTGAATCTTGATATGTCCTACAAGGAGCTTCTTGACAAGGTTTCTGTTGAGACATCCAGTGACAGCCGTATTGTGTCTATCTGTGTGACAGATGAAGACCCGTATACAGCCAGTGAGATTGCAAATGCTGTCCGCGATATGGCAGCAGAGCATATTCAGTCTGTTATGGATATTGAGGCGGTTAACGTAGTTGACAGTGCGAATATCCCAAATGAAAAGGCAAGCCCGAGCCTTGCCAAAAATGGTGTGATCGGCGGTATTCTTGGTGTGATCATTGCTATGGCGGCTGTAATTATCATCTATCTTACAAATGATACTATTAAGGTAGAAGAAGACGTAGAGCGGTATCTTGGCTTAAGTGTTCTGGGAAGTATTCCGTTTTCTGAGAAGGAATCCAGATCCAAGAAAAAGAAATCAAGAAAGCGTCGCTGATAAAATTTATATAAGGAGCAGCAGATATGCGTAAATGGTTAGTAGTTTTGATGGCGGTAGCAGCTGTGGGAACAACCGGGATCATGGGATGGCTTTATATGTCAGAAGACCGTAAAGGGCCGGAAATCACCATTGATGCGAGTAAGAAGGATGATTATACAGAAGGAATGACTACAGAGGAACTTCTGGAAGGTGTAAAGGCAACTGATGATAAAGATGGTGATGTATCAGATACTTTGACTGTGGAGAATGTTTATCCGAATGATCATGGGGATGAAGTTACAGTTGTCTATGTTGCAAAGGATAAAAGTAATAATGTAACAAAAATTACTTATCGCATGACCTCCAATGCACAGAACTCAGGCTTTACAGCAGGAACAGGCTTTACTGAGGGAAGCAGTGACCCTGCAGACTCTGAAACAACAGATGCTTTTGGTAAAGATACTGTTACAGGTCGTGCTATGGCTGATGATGAAACAGATAATGCAGAGGAAGAGCCGGATGCAACCACTACTCCTGAAGCTGAGATGACAGAAGAGGAGAAAGCAAAAGAACGTGAAGAAGCTAAGATCGATCAGCTGAAGCCACAGGATCCTCGCTTTTATCTGACAACATACTATGTGGAGGTTGAAAGAGGAGCTCAGATCGACAGACTGAGCTATGTAAAAGATATTGAAGATGATCAGGATCAGACCAACGAGCTTTATCGTAAGATCCAGATTACCGGTACAGTTGATGTGTATACGCCAGGTACGTATGAGCTGACCTATTACGTTGTAGATTCCAATGGAAATGCATCAAATGGTGCTGTGCTTACAATTGTAGTAAAATAAAACACGCACTTACATTTTTGCGGGAGGGGCAAAAAGATGTATAAAAAAGAAAATAACAGCTGGCTAAAACACATGGATTTTGTTATACTGGATATTTTATGCCTGCAGCTCGCATTTATTTTAGCGTATGGAATCCGTGTTGCAAAGGGAATTCCTTACCTGAATCCGTTATACGAAAACATGTCATTTGTTCTTGTGATTTTTCAGCTTCTTGTTTCATTTTTCGGGGAAAGCTTCAGCGGTGTACTGCGAAGAGGATTTCTTGTGGAAATGAAATGTACGATAGAACATGAAATCTGGATCGTGCTTCTTTCAGTGCTTTATCTTTTTATGAGCCAGCAGGGCGAGATGTATTCCAGAGGCGCCTTTTCCATTATGTGCGTGCTGTACTTCTTTATTGCTTATATAGCGCGTATTGGATGGAAGAAAGTGATCCGTTCCAGGAAATTTGCGGAAGGCGAGAAGCGTTCCATTCTAATCATTACTACAGAGTCAGAAGCTGCTAATGTGGTTAAGGCACTGCGTGGGGATTCCTATGGAAGCTATCATCTTGCAGGGGTTGCACTTCTTGACAAGGATAAAACCGGCAGTATGATACAGGGCCTGCAGGTAATTGCCTGTGCGAAAGATGTGGTTTCTTATATCCATAAGAACTGGGTGGATGAGGTGTTTTTCGCTTTGCCGGAGAACGTAGATATTCCGAAGAAGATCCTGAAGGACTGCACTCGTATGGGAGTTGTAACGCATGTACAGCTGGCTGCCCTGAATGAATTGGGAAAGAATCAGATCGTGGAAGAAATTGCCGGATATATGGTTCTGTCCAGCAGTATTAATATTGTAGCGTCCTGGCAGCTGTTTGTAAAAAGACTTATGGACATTGCAGGCGGGTTGGTGGGATGTATTCTGACCGGTATTATTTACATATTTATTGCACCAATCATGAAGGTGAAGTCTCCGGGACCTGTATTCTTTTCCCAGGTTCGCATGGGAAAGAATGGCAAGCCATTTAAAATTTACAAATTCCGCTCTATGTACATGGATGCTGAAGAGCGTAAGAAAGAGCTGATGGAGAAAAACAACATCAAGGATGGCCTTATGTTCAAGATGGATGATGACCCCAGAGTTATCAAGGGAATTGGCAACTTTATCCGTAAGACTTCCCTGGATGAGTTTCCTCAGTTCTGGAATGTATTAAAAGGCGATATGAGTCTGGTAGGAACAAGACCTCCGACAATGGATGAGTGGGATAAATATGAGCTTCATCACAGAAAAAGACTTGCGATCAAACCGGGACTTACAGGTATGTGGCAGGTAAGCGGCCGAAGCGAGATCACAGATTTTGAAGAGGTTGTGGAGTTGGATACCAGTTACATTGAGCAGTGGTCAATCGGATTGGATATTAAGATTTTATTTAGGACCGTAATGGTTGTTTTTACAGGGAGCGGAGCAAAATGAGATCCTCGATTTGGAAAAAAGGGATTATTTGTTTAAGTACAGTGCTGCTTCTGGTGTGTCCCATGGGAGAGATATCAAAGACTGCATATACAGTAAATGCCCAGGAAACAGATTCGGAGACAGACAACAGCAGCATAAAAAATATTTTGCTGATCGGTCAGGACAAGCGCGAGGGACAGTCTCGTCAGCGCTCAGACTCTATGATTCTTGCAACGCTGGATAAAGATCATAAGACCATAAGCCTTACTTCTTTTATGCGTGATCTTTATGTGGCAATTCCAGGGCACTCCAGCACCAGACTTAATGCTGCTTATGTGTATGGAGGAATGGAGCTTCTGGATGAGACTCTGACTCAGAATTTTGGAGTGCAGATTGACGGGAATGTGGAAGTAGACTTTGAAGTATTTCAGATACTGGTTGATAAGGTAGGCGGAATTGATCTGGAGCTTACACAGGCAGAAGCTGATTATATCTGCGGACGTGACCAGAGTGTACTTTATCCTCAGCCCCTTCGGACAGATTGGGAGCTTCAGGCGGGGATGAATCATCTTGACGGAGAACAGGCACTGATACATGCACGCAATCGTTCTATCGGCAATTCTGATTATCGGAGGACAGAACGACAGCAGGAGGTCCTGATGGCTGCTTTTCAGAAAGTGAAAGACTTAAGTGCCTTTTCTATAGCTGGTCTTGTGAAGGATGTGCTTCCGCTGATCACTACGGATCTGTCATTTACAGAGATTATCGGATATGCCATGGATGTGATGAGCATTGGCACCGGCGAAATTGCAACTTATAGAGTTCCAACTGATGGTGCATATACACCTCAGACCATAAGTGGCATGCAGGTACTGGTACCAAATCTTGAACAAAATCGTAAATACCTTCAGAATGTTCTATACCATGCTGAAGCATAACTGTTAAATTTTTCAGGCGGTTCATTTGAACCGCCTTTTATCATCATAAAGGAGAAAAAACCAATGGAAATTTTGGAGTGGATTCAGAATATGGAAGGGCAGATATTGTTTTTTATCCAACAATATATTCGTCAGGATATATACAGCTGGTTTTGGAAAGCAGTTACCTTTCTTGGAGATGGAGGCTGGTTCTGGATCGTACTTGGAGTGGCACTTCTGTTTTCGAAAAAAACAAGAAAATCCGGATATACTGCTCTTCTTGCACTGATTATAGGGGCATTGATCACAAACCTTTTATTAAAAAATGCAGTGGCAAGAGTCCGCCCATATGATGCTGTGGAGGGACTGGTTCCACTGGTAAAGAAGCTGAAGGACTATTCGTTTCCGTCAGGGCATACCTGTGCCTCCTTTGCCTGTGCATTTGTATATTATAAGCTGTATCCTGATATAAAAGGAAAAATGGCTATGGCTCTTGCTGTGCTTATTGCTCTTTCAAGGCTTTATGTAGGCGTACACTATCCCACTGATGTGCTTGGCGGGGCTGTAGTTGGTATTCTGTCGGCTGTGTTGGCACTTAAAGTGGCTGCATACATGGAAAAGAAAAAATAGCAGCGGTTTAACAGAGATTTTACCTGTGTCAGACGATTGCACCACATCTGACATGATAATATAGGGGTCTGTAAATGACGTCATGAAGGAGACACAGATAAATATGAGTGAACATAAAAAAACAGAAGAAAAACAAGCTGTGCTTCAGGAGGCACAGTTGATTGAGAATATTAGAAAATCTATGGAAAAGGATCAATATTACCTTCTTTGCCAGTATGCAATCGGAATTGTTGAGGCAAAAGCTAAAATCATAGATGAACAGCTTTCTATGAAATATCAGAGGGAGATTATGAGAAGCTTCAGCGGCAGGGTGAAATCTCCGGAGAGCATTTATGCCAAGCTTATGCGTAAGGAACTGCCTGCAGATCTTAAAACTGCCAGAGAAAAATTAAACGATCTTGTAGGCGTTAGAATTGTCTGCCTTTTTCTGGATGATGTATATGAGATCGCTGAGATTTTGAAAAAACAAAGAGATATAACATTGGTAAAAGAGAAAGACTATATTTCGAAACCTAAGAAAAATGGCTACATGAGTCTTCATCTTATTGTTGACATTCCCATTTATTTCGGAGATAATTTTCAGAGTAAGAGAGTGGAAATCCAGATTCGGACCCTTGCCATGGATTTTTGGTCTGTGCTTGAATATCAGCTGATGTACAAGAAAAACGTATCAGGAGCTGAGAAGGTAGCTAAGGAGCTTAAGAATTATTCCGAGGAAGTGGCAAATCTGGATGAGAAAATGATGAAATTGAGAAATAAAATAGATCGAATATAAGGAGTACCTATGGAGGAAAAGAGAAATACACAGAAAACCTGCCTGTATGCAAAGAAATGTGGAGGCTGTCAATATCAGGGTGTTCCATATCCTGCGCAGCTAAAGAAAAAGCAGAACCAGATACAGGGACTTTTGAAGAAATTCGGAAATGTGAAGCCAATTATTGGTATGAAGAATCCCTATTTTTACAGAAACAAGGTGCATGCAGTATTTGACAGGGACAAAAAAGGTAATATCATTTCCGGAATTTATGAGGCTAATTCCCACAGAGTAGTACCTGTTGACCAGTGCCTCATTGAAGATGAGAAAAGCCAGGAAATCATCCGTACTATCAGGGGAATGCTGAAATCCTTCAAGATAAAGACCTATGACGAGGACACCGGATACGGATTGCTTCGCCATGTACTTGTGCGCAGAGGTTTTACCAGTAATGAGGTGATGGTGGTTCTGGTTGTGGCATCTCCTATTTTGCCATCTAAGAATAATTTTGTAAAAGCGCTTCGCAAAGTGCATCCTGAAATCAGTACAGTTGTATTAAATATTAATGATAAAAATACCAGTATGATCCTTGGAGAGCGTGAAATCGTGCTTTACGGAAAAGGCTTTATCAGGGATACACTGTGCAAAAAATCCTTCCGCATTTCACCAAAATCCTTTTATCAGGTAAATCCTGTACAGACAGAAATCCTTTATGGAAAAGCTGTGGAATTTGCAGGACTTACCGGTCAGGAAAGGGTGATTGATGCTTACTGTGGAATCGGAACCATAGGCATGATCGCAGCTGACAAAGCCAGGGAAGTGATAGGTGTGGAATTAAATAAGGATGCTGTTCGCGACGCAAGAATCAATGCCAGAGAAAATAAAGTATCAAATATTTCTTTCCGCCAGGGAGATGCCGGGGAGTTTATGGAAGCTATGGCGGCAGCTGGTGAGAAGGCAGATGTGGTCTTTATGGATCCGCCTCGGTCAGGCAGCAGTGAGAAATTCCTGAATTCTTTGATCCGACTGGCTCCAAAGAAAATCGTGTATATTTCCTGCAACCCGGAAACACTGGCGAGGGATCTTCTTTTTCTTAGCAAAAAAAATTATGCAGTAAAAGAAATTCAGCCTGTAGAAATGTTTTGCTTTACAGACCATGCAGAAGTAGTGACATGGCTTGAGAAAAAATAAAGCCGATTTTATATAAGGCAGAAAAGAGGCAGCTTATCATGACAACCATAACTGGAATCTTGGAATGGATTCTTGAAAACATCGCAGGCTTCGCTATTGTGATATTTGAATTTATTGGCGTGGCAATCATTATCTGGAGCGGCATTACCGGGTTTCTCAAGTGGCTGCGGCATGAGAGTGATACCGGGGTGTACCTTGCAAGAGGTCTTGCAATGGGACTGGAATTTAAAATGGGAAGTGAGATCCTGCGTACTGTTGTTGTGCGCGAATGGAAGGAAATCGGCATTGTAGCAGGTATCATTGCCCTGCGTGCAGCGCTTACCTTCCTTCTTCATTGGGAAATCAAGGAAGAGGAGAAAAGCAGTGGACATAAGTGACAGATTTATGGAACACATTTGAAAGAAAATTTTTGCAGTAAAGAGCAGAACGGGAAATAAAAATATGGAAATGAAAGTAATCGCACATATAAAAAGTGATTTTCCTACAAAATTCGGGATTCCTCATCAGAGCGGCAGAATCGAAGAACTGAAAGCAGACATTGTATTTGAGCCGGAATATCAGGTCGCGGAGGCATTCAGAGGAATTGAGGAGTATACCAACATCTGGCTGATCTGGGAATTTTCCCAGGCAGTAAGAAAAAACTGGTCTCCTACAGTGAGACCTCCAAGACTTGGCGGAAATATCCGAAAGGGTGTTTTTGCTACAAGATCCCCCTTTCGTCCTAATCCCATTGGGCTTTCCTGCGTGAAGCTGGAGGGAGTGGAATTTACCAGCCAGGGACCAATTCTCCATGTTTCCGGTGCAGATCTGATGGATGGGACCCCCATTTATGATATTAAGCCTTATCTGGCCTATGTGGACAGTCACCCAAAAGCATCGGGCGGTTTTACAGACCAGATCCAGGATCATAAGCTGAAGGTGGATTTTCCGGCTGAACTTCTGCAGCAAATTCCGGAGGAAAAGAAGGAAGCTCTACTGGCAGTTCTCGCAAATGATCCAAGACCAGGCTATCAGAAGGATCCTGAACGTATATATGGGATGTCTTTTGGCAATCAGGACATCCGGTTTAAAGTGGATAGAGAGCTTTTACAGGTAATTGATGTTAAAAACACTATAAAATAGTATTATGTAATACCAGAGCCCTTTCAAAAATGCTCTGGTATTAAAAATTTAAAAAAAACCTTGCAAAAAATCGGATTTTCTCATAAAATGGAAAAAAAGTTTTCGAGGAGCACAAGGATTATGAAAAAAGTAGTAAAGTTTGGTGGAAGCTCCCTTGCAAATGCGGAGCAGTTTGAAAAAGTCGGAGATATTATCAGAAGTGAAGAAAGCAGACGATTTGTTGTTCCGTCTGCACCTGGTAAGCGATTCGACGGTGATACGAAGGTAACAGACCTTCTGTATAAATGCTATGATGCAGCGGCAAAGGATGAGGATTTCGAGAAAATTTTGGAAGAAATCAAATCACGTTACAATGAAATCATCAAGGGGCTGTCTCTTAACTTTTCCCTGGAAGAGGATTTTCAGGTAATTAAAGAGAATTTTAAAGGGCAGATTGGCCGAGACTATGCAGCATCCAGAGGTGAGTATCTGAACAGTAAGGTAATGGCAGCATATCTTGGCTATGAATTTGTAGATGCTGCAGATGTGATCCGCTTTGACAAGAATGGTAATCTTGATTCAGAAAAAACAGACAAGCTTCTTAACAAGAGACTTTCTAAATGCGAGAATGCTGTAGTGCCTGGATTTTACGGTGCGAAAGAGGATGGAACAGTTGCCACTTTCTCAAGAGGCGGCTCTGATGTGACAGGCTCTTTGGTTGCCAAGGCAATTAAGGCAGATATGTATGAGAACTGGACCGATGTATCCGGATTTCTTGTAACAGATCCGAGAATCGTTAAGAATCCGGCTGTGATTGAGACCATCACATATCGTGAGCTTCGAGAGCTTTCCTATATGGGAGCTACTGTTCTTCATGAGGATGCTATCTTCCCGGTAAGAAAAGAAGGAATTCCTATCAATATCCGTAATACAAACCGTCCAGAGGATAAAGGTACTTTTATTGTAGAGAGCACTTGTCGTAAACCGAAATATACTATTACAGGTATTGCAGGCAAGAAAGGCTTCTGCTCTATCAATATTGAGAAATCAATGATGAACAGTGAAATTGGATTTGGGAGAAAAGTACTTCAGGTATTTGAGGATCAGGGAATCAGCTTTGAGCATGTTCCATCCGGAATTGATACTATGACTGTTTATGTTCATCAGGATGAATTTGAAGAAAAAGAACAGCAGGTAATTGCAGGAATCCATCGTCAGGTTCAGCCGGATTTTGTGGAAATGGAATCAGATCTTGCACTGATCGCAGTAGTCGGCCGTGGCATGAAGTCTACAAGAGGTACAGCCGGAAGAATCTTCTCTGCACTGGCGCATGCTAATGTAAATGTAAAGATGATCGATCAGGGATCCAGTGAGCTGAATATTATCATTGGTGTGGCGAATCGCGATTTTGAGAATGCTGTAAAGGCAATCTATGATATCTTTGTTATGACACAGATATAAGAAGTAATGGAATAATATAACTATGAAAACAGGAGCTGCAGGTCAGAAGTGTACAGACTTTTGACTTATGGCTCCTTTTTTGGCATTATGTGTGCTATGATAGTATGTATTAAAAGCAGAATTAAAAAAGAGACAGGAGCATGTGATGGATAAGCCTGTAATACGAATATCAGTGAGAAATCTTGTAGAATTTATATTGCGAAGCGGTGACCTTGACAGCCGAAGGGGAACTATGGACAAAGAAGCTATGCATAAAGGCAGCAGGCTTCATCGCAAGCTTCAGAAACAGATGGGAGGAGACTATCGCGCGGAGGTTTCCCTGAAACAAATGAGCTGCTATGAGGATTTGTCTATTCAGGTAGAAGGAAGGGCAGATGGAATTTTTACAGAAGAGGAGATTACCTGGATCGATGAGATCAAGGGAATCTATGGGAAGGTGGAAAAGCTAGAACAGCCAATAGCTCTTCATAAGGCGCAGGCAATGTGTTACGGCTATATTGTGGCAACGCAGGAGAAACTATCCGTTGTTGGAATCCAGATGACATATGTTAATCTGGATACAGAGGCGGTCAAAAGGTTTTGCGAATGTATTTCCATTGAAGAACTGAAAGAATGGTATGAAGAGCTTTTGGCAAAATATCATAAATGGTTAAGCTACAGTCTGAAATGGAAGAAAGAGCGAAATCTCTCTCTTTCCAGCCTGGAGTTTCCGTTTCAATACCGGGATGGACAGCGAAAAATGGTGGGAAGTGTTTACCATTCCATTTGCAGCAAAAAACAGATATTTATTCAGGCACCTACAGGTGTGGGAAAAACAATGTCCACAATTTTCCCGGCTGTCCGTGCAGTAGGTGAGGGAAAAGGTGAGACACTCTTTTATCTTACAGCCAAGACAATTACCAGAACTGTAGCAGAAGAGGCATTTGCCGTTTTGCAGGAAAAAGGCATGAAATACAAGGTGGTAACCATTACTGCCAAGGATAAGCTCTGCTTTATGGAGGAGACAAAATGTGATCCTGTTTACTGTCCTTATGCAAAGGGGCATTTTGACCGTGTAAATGATGCTGTTTATGAGCTTTGGACCTCTGGTCATACTTATGACAGGCAGGCTATCTGGGAGCAGGCACAAAAATGGCAGGTGTGCCCTTTTGAAATGTGTCTGGATCTGGCTGTGTGGGCAGATGCAGTAATTTGTGATTACAATTATGTGTTTGATCCAACTGTACATTTGAAGCGGTTTTTCGGAGAAGGCGCAGGGGGAGATTATATTTTTCTTATTGATGAAGCCCACAATCTGGTTGAAAGAGGACGGGAAATGTATAGTGCTGCAATCTGTAAAGAGGATGTGGTGCTGGTGCGTCAGAACATGAAGGATAAGGCACCAAAGCTGTACCGGTCTCTTGGAAAGCTAAACAGACAGCTGAAGGAGCTGCAAAAAGAATGTGAAAATTATAAGGTTCTTCCCGGAACAGGGGCGATTACTATGGAGGCTTTGAAAATACAGGGGGAATTTGATACTTTCCTGGAGGAACATAAGGATGTGGAGCTGGAAGACGAGGTGAAGCAGTTTTATTTTGATCTGCGGAATTTTTTAAATATTGCAGAGCTGGTAGACGAGAATTATGTGATCTATGTGGAAAATGGGGAGGACGGAAGATTTCGATTAAAGCTGTTTTGCGTAAACCCGGCAGCAAATCTTGGAGAATATTTAAAAAAAGGCCGCAGCACAGTATTTTTTTCCGCAACCCTTCTTCCAATGAGCTATTACAGAAAGCTTTTAAGCTGCAGAGAGGAAGATTATGGGATTTATGTGGAATCTCCATTTTCTCAGAAAAAGCGCTGCATTTTGAATGCCTGCGATGTGAGTACCTTGTATACACGCCGCAGCTATGAAGAATACCATAGGATTGCAGAATATATTGCAAAGACAGTATGGCAGAAAAAAGGAAATTATATGGTGTTTTTTCCCTCTTACAAAATGCTGAAGGAGGTTTACGAAATATTTGACGGAGAATTTTCAGTAAGCTGGGTACGCTGCATTTGCCAGAATAATTCCATGAGTGAAAGAGAGCGGGAAGAGTTTTTGAAAGAATTTGAACATAGTCAGGGATCCCTGGTAGCTTTTTGCATTATGGGAGGTATTTTTTCAGAAGGGATCGATCTAATAGGGGAGAAGCTGATCGGAGCCATTATGGTTGGAACCGGATTGCCGCAGATTGGAAATGAGAGAGAAATTCTTCGGAGCTTCTATGGAGAAAAGGGAGAGAACGGATTTGATTATGCGTATCGCTATCCCGGAATGAACAAGGTGCTTCAGGCTGCCGGCAGAGTAATTCGGACAAAGGAAGATAGAGGAGTGATCCTGCTTCTGGATGAGCGCTTTCGCCAAAGAGAATACAGCAGTCTTTTTCCAATAGAGTGGAGCGACCGCAAAACCTGTACCTTATCTAGTGTAGAGGAGCAGGTGAAAGCCTTCTGGGAAATGTCAAAATAAAGAAACAGTTGTATGTCAAAATAAAAAGGAGAACATTATGAAGAAAGTGAAGCATTTGCAGATCATTCTGATGGCTGTGATTCTGGAAATTGCAGGCATATCCTTTGGTCAGGGAAAAGGCCTGCTGTCAGATGTGCTTTTTTCAGCAGCTTATGCGCAGGAGCAGGAGAGTCTGATGGAGGAAGAACTGGTTTTGCAGATTCCGGGAAGCAACGGAAAATATATGAAAAAGGCAGAGGGCTTTTACTGTCAGAATGAAGACGGTTCTTTGGATGCCTGCCCTGCAATCCATTATTTTGATCATTTTAAAATAGGAAAAACAGTATTTAACGGTTATTATTATCACGATGAAACCGGCAAATTTAAGGCGGCAGACGATTATCTGGTAAACATTTCTCAGGAAGTATTGCCTGTGGATGATAATGGAAATACGAAGAAGGGGTGGGAGCCTGGAATATATCTGGTAAATAATCTGGGCAAGCTTTCCGGTACAGGACGAATTTGCTATCTGGAAGAGGAAACAGCACAACAAAAGCTTAACGGATATTATTATATTACCGAAAATGGGAGACTGGCGTTGGAAGGAGGAATTCATTACGTTTCTCAGATGGAGTGCAAAGACAGAAGCTTTCATGGATACTATTATTTTGATCCGCAAAGCGGCGCTCTGGCTGCCGGGGAAGCTAAAGTTCAGAATCTGACCGTGGAAGCAGACGGAAGAGTAACTGAACTGACTGAGCCTGGGACACAAAATCTGAAAAAGAAACTGGAAGAGCTTTTGACCGGTTATGAGGGAGTGTGGAGCGTTTTTGTAAAGGATCTTGGAAACGGAGAGCAGTTTTCTATTCATAATCGCTCAATGACATCTGCAAGCCTTATTAAGGCATTTGCTATGGCTGCAAGCTATGAAAATATGGACAGTCTCCGGGAACAGGAGGGGAATCTTCTGAAAGCAGATCCTCTTAGCGATAAAGTCCTGAATAAATTATATGGACTTATGGAAAATATGGTAACCTTTAGTGACAATGAATCTTTTAATGAGGTGGTAAGACTGCAGACAGCTTCCATGCAGTTTAATGCAGGAGCCAGGAAAATAAACAGATATCTCAGGGAACAGGGATATAAAGAGACCTCTGTACTGCATACTCTTGCACCATCCGATTCAAAGCCTGAGGGAATTGGAGGCAGTAATACCACATCAGTGGAGGATTGCGGAAAATTACTGGAAAGTATTTATAAGGGAGAGTGTGTAAGTGAGGAGGCCTCCCGCCAGATGCAGTCTTTTCTTCTTATGCAGGATACAAAAAACAAGATTCCGGCGGGACTTGACGATTCTGTTACGGTTGCCAATAAAACCGGGGAAAATGACAGTAACCAGCATGATATTGCCATTGTATATGGAAAAAGGACCGATTATATACTGTGCGTGATGTCAGAGAATGGAGGCCTGGAGGAAACGGCAGTTTCTAATATTTGCAAAATATCAGCACTTGCGTATTACTATCTGAACTGGTGAAATTAAAAAACAAAAAAATTGCTTGACACTAACAAATTTTTGCGATAGCATAAATGTAACAAAAAGGAGCTAGAAAGGAGATTTTTACTATGAAAGTTGTTTACACAGACAAGGCACCTGCAGCGATCGGACCGTACTCACAGGCAATTATTTTAAACGGAGTATTATTTACATCCGGACAGATTCCGGTTAATCCTGCAACAGGTGAAATCAGCGGAGATACCATCGAGGCTCAGGCTGAGCAGGTTATGCAGAATCTTAAAGAAGTGTTAAAGGAAGCCGGAAGCAGCTTTGAGAAGGCTGTTAAGACAACCTGTTTCCTTGCTGATATGGGAGATTTTGCAAAGTTTAACGAAGTATATGCAAAATATTTTGTAAATAAGCCAGCACGTTCCTGTGTTGCAGTTAAGACACTTCCGAAGAATGTTCTCTGTGAAGTTGAGGTAATTGCAGCAGTTGAATGATGGCTGCACAGGGTCAGCATTTAACCGAATCAAGTAAGTCCCCTGCTGGGGTTGCAAAGAGTAATAAGCTGTGGGTGGGGACTTGCTTGTATCAGGAGGAGTGCAAGCTCCTTCTGATAAACTGCGAAGCAGTTATTCGGTTATGAGCAAGTAGCGAAGCGGATTGCGAATATCCGCTTGACTATGGCTTTTAACCAGGACCTTCCGGTATACCGGGAGGTCTTTTTTCATTGATTTTTAAAGAAAAATCATGTATAATAGCC